>NZ_JAGYGJ010000048.1:0-50530 GCF_019947405.1 Pseudomonas sp. GL-B-26
AGTAATCCATCTCCACAACCAAACGGATCGCCTCCGCTTTTTCCTCAGATGTAACAACCCGATATCCCATGATGATTCCTAAAGTCGACGCTCCTACATCATGGTCCAAAAATATTCGACCACTACACGGCAGCTCCTACAGGTCTACGCGATCCCCTGTAGGAGCTGTCGAGTGAAACGAGGCTGCGATCTTTTGATGTTGCTTCTAATCCCGGGGCTTTTTCGCGATCCGCAATGACTTGGCCTTGGCTTCCACGATCAGGTACATCACCAGGGTAATCAGTAGCGGCAAGATGAAATAGATCGCCCGATAGGCCAGCAATCCGGCCACCAGGCTGCCTCGGGACACTTCATGTTGCAGCAGCGCCACGAACACCGCTTCAAGCACGCCAAGCCCGGCGGGAATGTGCGTAATGACCCCGGCAATCGCGCTGATCAGCAACACCCCAAGCACCAGCGGGTAATCCAGCTTGCTCGGCAGCAGGGTGAAAATCACCGCTGCCATCAGCGACCAGTTCAGCGCCCCGAGCGCCAGTTGCAGCACTGCCATGCGCAGGGACGGCAGGTCGATTTCCACCCCGCGTATCGCCCATTCCCGACGCTTGGAAAACTGACACGCCGCCAGATACCCCGCGCTCACCAGCAGCAACAACACCCCCACACCTTGCAACGCATCAGTGCTCAGCTTCCAGCCTGGCGGCATTCGCACCAGTCCGCTGCTGAACACCGCACCGGCAATCACCATGTAACCGAACCAGTTGGTCGCGAGGCTCAACCCGAGAATTTTCGCGATGTTGCCCTTGCTCACCCCGAGTCGCGAATACAGCCGATAACGCATGGCAATACCGCCGACCCAAGCGCTCAGATTGAGGTTGAAGGCATAGCTGATAATCCCCACCGGCAGGATCTGCTTCCACGTCAGGTCCTGGCGAATGTAGGTACGGCCGATCAAGTCGAAGCAGGCATAGACCAGAAAACTCACCAAGGTCAGACCGGACGCGATGATCAGTGTGCGCACCTTGAAATCTGCGAGGTTGTCGAACACTTCATCCCATTCGATGCGCTGGGCAAGCATCGTGAACAGCACGATCAGCGCCAGGAAGAACAGCATCGTCAGCGGCCGTTTCCAGCGGCTCCAGCGGGATTTGGGCGGTGTCTCGGCGTGGGTCGCCGGTTGTGTATCAGAGTGGCTCATCAGGTGTCACTCCCGGCGGAATGGGAAAAAGGTTTCAGGCGCGGTTTGTGCGCCGGCAGCCAACCGGCCCAGGCGGGGAAGTGCCGCAGGAAGTGAAACACCAGAAAACCGACGGTCATGTGCCAGACCCGCCCGCGCGGGGACTTGTCTGCGGACATGACCTTGCAATGGTTGTCACTCAGGTCTTCGAGGCGCTCGAACAGGTCGCGGTTGAAGGCGCGATCGCGGATCAACACATTGGCTTCCAGGTTCAAGGACAGGCTCAACGGGTCGAGGTTGCTCGAACCGACCGTGCTCCAGTCCTCATCCACCAGCGCGACTTTGCCGTGCAGCGGACGGTCGCAATATTCGTAAATCTGCACGCCGGATTTGAGCAGGTAGTCATAGGTCATGCGCGCCGCGAGTTTGGCCACCCGCATATCGGGCTGGCCTTGCAGGATCAGCCGTACATTGACGCCACGGCGTGCCGCGTTGCGGATCTCGCGCAGCAGGCGATAGCCCGGAAAGAAGTAGGCATTGGCGATCACCACTCGGCGCTGGGCACTGCGCAGCACCTGCCGGTAAACCTCTTCGATGTCGGTCGGGTGCTCGCCATTGTCGCGGTACACCAGACGAACCTGGCCGTCATGATCAGTGAACGCCAGCTCCGAGCGCCGTTGTCTGCGGCGTTGCCACCAGTATTTGGCGCGAGCCGGGCGACCGCATTGCAGCAAGGCGAAGTGATGGATGTCGGCCACCGCCGGTCCTTGCACTTCAACGGAATAATCCTGCTTGGCCTCAGGGCCGAAGTCGGCCAAATGGTCGGCCGAAAAGTTGATGCCGCCGATGAACGCAATCGTGCCATCGACCACCACGATCTTGCGGTGCAGGCGGCGGAACCAGTTAGTGCGGATGCCCAGATGTTTGGGTGCCGGGTCGAAAATCTGGATGCGCACGCCGGCCTCGCTCAGGACGGTGAGGTATCCCGTGCTCAGTTCACCGCAGCCAAAGCCATCGAGACTGGCGGTGATCCGCACGCCGCGTTGAGCGGCGGCGATCAGTACTTCCTGCAGCTCATCACCGACCTTGTCCTCGAACACAATGAAGGTTTCCAGCAGGATTTCAGTCTTGGCCTGACGCATGGCCTCGAACACCCGAGGGAAATACGCTTCGCCGTTTTCCAGCAGCTCTACGCGGTTGTTGCCCTGCCAGCCATATTCGACGTCGACCACGCCCGGCTCACGAATCGGCGGGGTTGGGGATAAGTGCTCCACGTTGGTTTTATCCATCGATGGGCTGCTCATAGCTCGATCTCCACCGACAGCGGTGCGTGGTCGGAAAGGTGTGACCAGGGTCGCGCGGCCAGCACTTGCGGCTGGCTGGCCTTGAGGTTGCGCACGTAGATGCGGTCAAGGCGCAGCGCGGGCAATCGCGCTGGAAAACTGCGCGCCGGTTTGCCATGGAGTTCGGCGAAAACCTCCCGTAAACCACTGGGTTTGAGCAGCGCGTCGGCACGCTGGCGCCAGTCGTTGAAGTCACCGGCAACGATCACCGGGGCATCGCTCGGCAGTTCTTCGAGGCGCTGGGCCAGCAACTTGAGTTGTTCGGTGCGGTGGGTTTCGCGAAGGCCCAGATGCACACAAATGGCATGCACTTCCTGGCCGTCACCGGGCAGGCGCAGCACGCAATGCAGGATGCCACGGTTCTCGTGACCGCTGATGGAAACGTCGAGGTTGTCGTGGCGAATGATCTGGAATTTAGACAGCAGCGCATTGCCGTGATCGCCCGCCGGATAGACCGCGTTGCGTCCATAGGCGAACTGCGGCCACAGGGTGTCGGCGAGAAATTCGTATTGCGGCATCGCCGGCCAATTGCTGTAGCGCTGGGGATGACGCTCGTGGGTGCCGTGGACTTCCTGCAAAAACACCACGTCGGCGGACACGCTGCGCACCGCTTCGCGCAATTCCGGCAGGATGAAACGCCGGTTGAGCGCGGTGAAACCCTTGTGCGTGTTGACCGTCAGCACGGTGAAACTGCGCACGGTGGTGATGATGGGTTGCTGTTCGTCGGTGGTGCCGACCGGTTCGGAAATGCTCATGACAGCACTCCTTCGGCGGCCAGTTCACCGGGACGGGTGGCAAGGTCTCTATCCAGATGAAAACGCTCCAGCAAGCGGCGGGCATCGAAGGGCGCGCGGACTTTGATGTCGTTGTCGAAATAGCAAAACACCTCACGGGACTTGCGCGCCTTGGGCTTTTGCCGCGGTGCGATCAGGTGCGGGTCGGGCGGTTGCTGGCCGTGGTACCAGGCCTCGATCCGGTCGCCCCAGCGTTTCAGCGCTTCGGGGGTATAACCGCTGGCATAAAGTTCTTCGGCACCGTGCAGGCGCAGGTAAACGAAGTCGCTGGTGAGGTCTTCGCGGTACGGCCATTTACCGGCGGTGTCGGCGATAACCAGCGCAGCATTGTGGCGTTTGAGCAGGCGGATGAAGGCGGGGTCAATGAAGCTCTCGTTTCTGATTTCTACGGCATGGCGCAAAGGCTTTTTCCCGTAGGCCTTCAGGCTGGCGTGACCGTTCACGTGCGAATCATGCTGGCGGGCGAGGGCGGCGGCCTCTTCGGTGTTGTGGGGCAACTGCTCCAGAAAGGTCTCGAACAGCTCGGCATCGAATTTGAAGTTGGGCGGGAATTGCCAGAGAATCGGGCCGAGCTTTTCTTTAAGTTCCAGCACCCCTGACGCAAAGAAATTCGCCAGGGGTTTATGGATCTCCCGCAGTCGCTTGATGTGGGTGATGAAGCGCGGGGCTTTGACGCTGAAAACGAAGCCCCTCGGGGTTTCGGCGTACCACTGGGCATAACGTTCAGGCCGTTGCAGGGCGTAAAACGATCCATTGATTTCGATGCTGTTGACCGCCCGTGAGGCGAATTGCAATTCGCGCTTGTGGGTCAGCCCCTTCGGGTAAAAATCCCCCCGCCAGGGCGTGTAGCGCCAGCCTGAAATACCGATGTGGATCGCCGCCATGTCGCCTCCCGTCTTATGGTCCTCGGACTGCCCTGTCTTCTGATGACTGCGGGGCGGGCGAGAAAGTTTCGACGGGACTACGGACGGTTAATGCTTAACAGACCAACACAAAATCAATGTGGGAGCGAGCCTGCTCGCGAATGCAGTGTGTCAGTCACATCGATGCTGGATGTGCTGCCGCCTTCGCGAGCAGGCTCGCACCCACAGGGGTTAGTGGCCGGTGACGATCCGTTGTGAGCCTTCAGCAGGTTCGGCGTACACCGGACCCAACCGATCAAGGCGACCGCTCCACGCGGTCAGTGCCAACGCAACCAATACCACCAGCCCACCAATCCATGCGGTGTGGATCAGGCCCATGTGAGCAACGATCAAGCCACCGCCCCACGCACCGCCGGCGATGCCGAGGTTGAACGCGGCGATGTTCAGGCCCGACGCCACATCCACCGCATGCGGGGTGTGATGTTCGGCCTGGCGCACTACATAAACCTGCAGCCCCGGCACGTTGCCGAACGCAACCGCGCCCCAGACCAGTACGGTGGCCAGGGCCAACCATGGATTGCCAGCGGTGAAGGTCAGTACGAACAACACCGCCGCGAGCAGGGCGAAGATGATTTTCAGGGCGCTGATCGGGCCGCGTTTGTCCGCCAGTTTGCCGCCCCAGATGTTACCGACGGCCACCGAGATGCCGTAGACCAGCAACACCAGGCTGACGGTGCTGGCGCTGAAGCCGGAAATGTCCTGGAGAATCGGTGCCAGAAAGGTGAACGCAATGAACGAGCCGCCGTAACCGACCGCGGTCATGGCGTACACCAGCAGCAGACGCGGCTGCTTAAGCACCTGCAATTGCTGCAACAGTGAAGCCGGTTTGCTGTGGGCAATGTTTTTTGGCACGTAAAGCAGGCTGCCGATGAACGCGATCACACCCAGCGCAGACACCGCGAGGAAGGTTTCACGCCAGCCGAAATGCTGGCCAATGAACGTCCCCAGTGGTACGCCGGTGACCAGCGCCACGGTCAGGCCGGTGAACATGATGGCGATTGCGCTGGCGGCTTTCTCTTTCGGCACGAGGCTGGTGGCGATGGTCGAGCCAATCGAGAAAAACACGCCGTGGGCCAGGCCGGTGACGATCCGCGCAATGATCAGCGATTCGTAGCTTGGCGCTTTCCAGGCCAGCAGGTTGCCGAGGGTAAACAGCACCATCAGTGACAACAGCAGCATTTTGCGCGGGACTTTGCCGGTGAGGGCGGTCAGCACCGGGGCGCCAATGGCAACGCCCAATGCGTAAAGGCTGACCAGCAGGCCGGCGGACGGCAGGCTGACGCCGAGGTCGGCGCCGATGGTGGGTAACAGGCCAACGATGACGAACTCGGTCGTCCCGATGGCGAAGGCGCTGAGGGTCAGCGCGAGCAAGGCAATGGGCATGGCTGCAACTCCGGTGGGATTGATTGATGGAGCGCAGTGTCCGGGTTTGGGTTATGCGGAAAAATACAGGGATGGGCATTTGATATTTGCCTTGCGCGCAAAGATCAAAAGCTACCCCCTCACCCCAGCCCTTTCCCCCAGGGGGGCGAGGGGGAAGGGAGCAGATTTCCATGCTCTTCAAACCTGAGTTCGACTCGATATTTCAGGTCGATGTAGCTCCAAGAGCACCTCGGTAGGCTCCCTCTCCCTCGGGGAGAGGGCTGGGGTGAGGGGTGGCCTTTGATTTCACCCAACCTGCAAGGACCGCTGGATGTGTTTGGTGTCGACAAGTTGGACCTTAACGGCGTGGTGCCGACAACATCAATGCCGGATCAGTTTGTTGTGCAGCTGGGTAGTCGATTGCGGATCCAGCTCCAGCCAGAAAATTTGCTTGTCGGCGATCTCGGCAGCGGCCGGCAGACCATCGCGATACACCAGCCGATTACTCGCCAATGCCGGTACTTTTGCACCCGGTAAAAGCGTCCCGGCGAGGTTCAGCGGATCAACCCCGCACACGGCAATCAAACTCCCGTCATGCGGCCGTCGCCGCACCTCGCGTAGTAATGGAATGGCTTCGGGCAACGCAAACTGTTCACCCGCCAAGCCACTGACAAACCGCCCGCCGCGAATCTCGCCGCGAGCTTCCAGCCGATGGAACGTGCGCAGCAATTCCCGCCAGCTCGGCAACCAATCCGCTTCACGTTCCAACAAGCGCCAGAACACCACGCCGTAGCGCCGGAGCAAGGTCATGGCGATATGTTCAAGGGTGTCGGTCGGCGTCGGTGCCGGACGTTTGTTCTCCACAACCGGAGCTTGCGCCCCGCGTCGCAGCAAGGCCCAGCGCCCGGCATCGTCCATCCCGCCGACAAATGCTCCGCGCCCGCGTCGGCTGCTGCGATTCTGGCGTTTGCTGGCCGGAGTAATCAGCGCTCGCAGACCGGCGAAGCTGTCGGCATTCACCAGCCCGGCGCCGACCAATTCCTGCAACGCGATTTCCAGTTCCGAGCGCAGCAGATGGGCTTCGTGAGTCAGCTCATCGAAAAACAGCGCGCCGTGTTGGCTCAGGGCTTCGTAGACTTTTTGCGTCTTGGGCGACAGTTCGCTGACTGGCGTCTGCTCGGTCAACCCGCTCCACAATCCGACCTGACTGCGCGGTAATAGCAGAATCGGCGTGCTGCGCAGCGCCGTGCTGGCGCTCTTGTTGCGCGCGGTCAGGCGAGTCCAGACCAGTTTGCCGCTGCGGCACAGGTCATCCAGCCAACTCGCTGAATAGTCTTTGATCCGCGCCGGCAAAATATCGCTGTCCCAGGCCGAAGCAGCGGCTGGGTAGCCTTCAAACTGACCGACAATCGCGGGCAACACTGCGCTGCCTTGTCCTTGTGTTGCGGCGGACAGGTGCTGCCAGTCGAACAGGAAACGCATGAAATCCTGCAACGCCACGGGCTCGATTTCCCGCCGCAGGCGCTTGACGGTGTAGCGGTGAATCCGCGCCAGCAGGTGCCGCTCGCACCATTCTTCCTCCGCTGTGCCGGGCGTGAATTGACCGCGTAGCACATAGCCTTCGCGTTCCAGTTGCGCCAACGCCTGGGTGACTTGAGTCGCCGGTAAACCGAGCGGTTCGGCAATCGCATTCAGCGGCAACGGACCGAACGCGCTGAGCCGCGCACGAATCACTTCCAGCACCGCTTCGTCCGGTGCCCAGACTTCATCGAACCCGGGCAACGCCTCCAACGGTGGCTGCAAAATCGCCTGTGGATAAATCGCCCGCAGGCAGGTCAGCCGCTCCAGTGCCAACCATAGCGCTTGCCCTGCATTGACTTGCAAGCGGCTGGCGCGACCACTGTCGGCCAGGGCGTTCAGCCAATCGAGCCAGTCTGGATGGGCCTGGGCCTCGACGTCGGTGATGCACGCGAGGCTCATCAACGCTTCATGCATTTCATCGACGCCAGTCGGCGTTGGCCAGGCTTCCTCGCGCACGGCTTGAATCGCGTCCGCATCCAGCGCACCGAGAT
Source organism: Pseudomonas sp. GL-B-26 (assembly GCF_019947405.1). Taxonomy (NCBI): domain Bacteria; kingdom Pseudomonadati; phylum Pseudomonadota; class Gammaproteobacteria; order Pseudomonadales; family Pseudomonadaceae; genus Pseudomonas; species Pseudomonas sp. GL-B-26. The sequence continues at coordinate 7,669 of NZ_JAGYGJ010000048.1, forward strand.
CGTCGGTGGACTGCGGATCGCTCCAGCGGCGGTTGAGCACTGCTTGAGTGCGGCGCTCTTCCAGCGGCGCATCGTCGAGAAAGGTGTAGGGCCGGGCACTGAGAATTTCCGCTGCCAGCGGCGAGGGCGCCGGCAGGTCACGGCTGATCAGGCGGATGTCGCCACGTTCCATGCGCCGCAACAACGCCAGCCAGCCTTCGCTGTCCATGGCCTCGTGCAGGCAATCGTCGAGGGTTTGTTCCACCAGTGGATGGTCGGGAATTTCCCGTTCGCCAGCGAGGTTTTCCACACAGGCAATCTGGTCGGGAAACACGCTGGCGATCAGGTCTTCGCTTTTCATCCGCTGGATCTGCGGCGGGACTTTGCGTCCGCCACTGTAGCGCGGCAGCGCCAAAGCGACCCCGGCATTCCAGCGCCAGCGCACACCGAACAGCGGCGCGTCGAGCACGGCTTGAATCAGGGTGTGCTCGGCGCTGTTGCTGTGCAAATAGCGCCAGACATCATCGAGTTCGAAACTGTGGCTGGTCGACAGCGACAGGACGATGGCGTCTTCGCTGGCGGCAGCCTGCAATTCGAAGTTGAAGGTGCGGCAAAAACGCTTGCGCAGGGCCAGGCCCCAGGCGCGGTTGATACGGCTGCCGAACGGCGTGTGAATGATCAATTGCGTGCCGCCGGACTCGTCGAAAAACCGCTCCATCAGCAGCGTGTCTTGTGACGGCAGGGCGCCCAATGTCAGGCGCGCACGGGCGAGGTAATCGACCAATTGTTCGGCACTGGCGAGGCTTAGACCGAGTGTGTCAGTCAGCCAGTCTATCGCGGGCTGCAATTGACCGGGTGTGGCGCCGAGCAGTTCATCAAGTTGCGCTTGCAGGCGGGCCACGGCAAACGACAGTTCTGCGCTGCGCCCCGGCGCTTCGCCGAGCCAGAATGGAATGGTCGGCGGTTGGCCCTGAGCGTCTTCGACCCGGACCTTGCCGGTTTCGACCCGCAGGATTCGGTAGGAGGTGTTGCCCAGTTGGAAGACATCCCCGGCGATGCTTTCCACCGCAAAGTCTTCGTTGACGCTGCCGATGTTCAGCCCTTGGGGCTCGAGTAGAACGCTGTAGTCGGCGTTGTCCGGGATCGTCCCGCCGCTGGTCACAGCGGTCAGTTTTGCGCCCCGGCGACCGCGCAGGGTGCGGGTCACGGCGTCGCGGTGCAGGTAAGCGCTGCGGATGCCCAGGCGACCGTTGTAGCCTTCGGCGAGCATCTGCAGCAGCGCTTGGTAATGTTTGTCGTCGAGTTCGCGGTAGGGCGAGGCGTTGCGGAACATCTCCAGCAGCGCCTGTTCCTGCCATTCCTGGCAACTGACCTCGGCGATGATCTGCTGGGCCAGCACGTCCAGCGGTGCCTTGGGGATCAGCAAGGTGTCGAGTTCGCCACGCCGCACGCAGTCGAGCAGGGCGGCGCATTCGATCAGGTCGTCGCGGGTGGTGGCGAACAAACGGCCCTTGGGCGTGCCGCCGACCTGGTGCCCGGAGCGGCCGACCCGTTGCAGAAACCCGGCAATCGAACGCGGCGAGGCAATCTGGCAGACCAGGTCGACATCGCCGATATCGATCCCCAGTTCCAGGGACGCCGTGGCAATCAACACTTGCAGGTCGCCGCGCTTGAGCCGCTGTTCGGCGTCGAGACGAAACTCCTTGGCCAGACTGCCGTGGTGGGCGGCCACCGCGTCCTTGCCGAGGCGTTCGCTCAAGTGACGGCTCAGGCGTTCGGCGAGGCGTCGGGTGTTGACGAAAATCAGTGTGGTGCGGTGTTCGCGGGCGAGGGCGGCGAGGCGGTCGTAGACCAGTTCCCAGATGTCGTTGGCCATCACCGCCGACAACGGCACGGGCGGCACTTCGATGCCGAGATCCCGCGGGCGGGCGTGGCCGATGTCGATGATTTCGCACGCGCGATCACGGCCAACCAGAAACTGCGAGACGGCTTCGATGGGTTTTTGCGTGGCAGACAGGCCGATCCGCATCAGCGGTTGCGCGCATAACGCTTGCAGTCGCTCGAGGCTCAGGGCCAGGTGACTGCCGCGCTTGCTGGCGGCGATCGCGTGAATTTCGTCGACGATCACCGTGCGGGCGGTACTGAGCATTTGTCGGCCGGAGTCGGAGCCTAGGAGCACGTAAAGGGATTCCGGGGTGGTCACCAGAATGTGTGGGGCGGTTTTGCGCATCGCCGAGCGGTCTTTTTGCGGTGTGTCGCCGGTGCGCACGGCGGTGTTGATCTGCAATTGCGGCAGGCCCATCTCGCGTAACTGCTCGGTGATGCCGGCCAGCGGGTCTTGCAGGTTGATCTGTATGTCGTTGGACAAGGCTTTTAGCGGCGAAACGTAGACCACCAGGGTTTCATCCGGCAGATGGCCGCCGTTGGCCATTGCGCGGTGGACCAGGTCGTCGATGACCGCGAGGAACGCGGTGAGGGTCTTGCCAGAGCCGGTGGGTGCGGCGACCAGGGTCGAACGGTGCTGGCGGATCAACGGCCACGCCCGGGCCTGGGCGGCGGTGACCGTCGGGAAGGTGCTGCTGAACCAGGCGCTGACGGCGGGGTGGAAGCCTGCCAGGGCGCTGTCCGTCGGGATTGGCAGATTCATGTTCTGATTTATGCGGGTGAGTCGGGGAAGTTGCAAGTACCGTTCAAGACCTCTGGTGGTCATTAGGGCCCCTTCGCGAGCAAGCTCGCTCCCACAAGGGATCTGCGGCGTACACAAATCCAGTGTGGGAGCGAGCTTGCTCGCGATAGGGCCGAAACAGGCGCCGCCGTTCTCAGGTATCTACACTTTACGGATGACGGTTGCGCACTAAACCCGCAAAATGCAACGATTCCGGCAACTATCGACGGCATCGCCCGCGAGCGGTGTCGATAAAGCCATTGTTTCAATCAGACTGGGCCTGCTGACTCTATGCGAATGCGCCTTATGTTACTGGGCGGCGGAAATGCCCTTGGGCAGGCGCTGATTCGCCTCGGTGCGGAGGAAGACATCGGCTTCCTCGCCCCCCGCCCACCGCAAGACGGCTGGGACGCCGCGAGCCTGACGCAACTGCTCGACGACACCCGTCCAGACGCGTTGATCAACCTCGCCTATTACTTCGACTGGTTTCAGGCGGAGACGGTCAGCGAACAGCGTCTGGCCGGGCAGGAGCGGGCGATCGAGCGTCTGGCCGAACTGTGCCAGCATCACAACATCGTGCTGCTGCAACCGTCGAGCTATCGCGTGTTCGATGGCTCCCGGGCGACGGCCTACAGCGAAAAAGACGAACCGGTGCCCTTGGGCCTGCGCGGTCAGGCCTTGTGGCGGATCGAACAAAGCGTGCGCGCCACCTGCCCGCAACACGTGTTGCTGCGATTCGGCTGGCTGCTCGATGACAGCCCCGACGGCACCCTCGGGCGTTTCCTCGGCCGCGCCGAACTGCCTGAAGAATTGCTGATGGCCGACGACCGTCGGGGCAATCCGACGCCGGTGGATGACGCCGCCCGGGTGATCATCTCGGTCCTCAAGCAACTCGATTGCTCGGCGCCGCTGTGGGGCACCTACCATTACGCCGGGCATGAGGCGACCACGCCGCTGGCACTTGGGCAGGCGATCCTCACCGAAGCACGCGCGCTGCATCCGCTGGCCATCGAAGCGCCGACCGCCCAGGCTCACGCCGCCCGGCCCGACGCCGCCGAAGAGCCGCAACACGCGGTGCTGGCCTGCAAGAAAATTCTGCACACTTTCGGGATCAAGCCTCGCGCCTGGCGTGCGGCACTCCCGGGCTTACTGGATAGGTTTTATCGCCATGGCTGACGGCCCTGTTTTAATCACCGGCGGCGCCGGTTTCATCGGCTCGCACCTCACCGATGCCTTACTCGCCAAGGGCCATTCGGTGCGCATTCTCGATGACCTCTCCACCGGCAAGCGCAGCAATTTGCCGCTGGACAATCCTCGCGTCGAACTGATCGTGGGCGATGTCGCCGATGCCGCGCTGGTGGCGACTGCGATGATCGGTTGCAGCGCTGTGGCGCACCTGGCCGCGGTGGCGTCGGTGCAGGCGTCGGTGGATGATCCAGTGAAGACGCATCAGAGCAATTTCATTGGCTCGCTGAATGTCTGCGAAGCCATGCGCCAGACCGGCGTCCAACGGGTGCTGTACGCGTCTAGTGCAGCGGTCTACGGCAACAATGGCGAAGGCGAGTCGATCGACGAAGACACACCCAAGGCACCGTTGACGCCTTACGCTTCGGACAAATTGGCGAGCGAGCATTACTTTGATTTCTACCGTCGCCAGCATGGTCTGGAGCCGGTGATTTTTCGCTTCTTCAACATCTTCGGCCCACGCCAGGATCCGTCTTCGCCGTACTCCGGGGTGATCAGCATTTTCAGCGAGCGCGCGCAGAAGGGTCTGCCGATCACTGTGTTCGGTGACGGTGAGCAGACTCGCGATTTCGTCTACGTCGAAGACCTGGTCGACTTGCTGGTGCAAGCGATCGAGAAACCGCAGGTCGAAGTCGGAGCGGTGAACGTCGGCTGGAACCAGGCCACGACCCTCAAGCAAATGCTTGAAGCCCTTGAAGCGGTGGTCGGTCAATTGCCGCCGGTGAGCTATGGCCCGGCGCGCTCTGGTGACATCCGCCATTCGCGAGCGAACAATCAGCGTTTGCTGGAGCGCTTTACCTACCCGGAGCAGACACCGATGCGTGTCGGCCTGGCGCGGTTGTTGGGGCGCTGAGGTTTACGCAGTCATGAAAAAGGCGCCTTTCGAGGCGCCTTTTTTGTGTGGCAGTTTTAGAACTTGTAACCCAGACCAACCATGTAGATGAACGGGTCTACGTCCACATCGACTTTGGCGCGAGTGCCCGGCGCCACTGCGTTATTTTGCACCGTCGCGGTGGTGTCGATGTCGATGTAGCGCACCTGGGCGTTGATCATGATGTTGTCGGTCAGCATGTAGTCGGCGCCGACCTGGAACGCCATGCCCCAGGAGTTATCCGCCTTGAAGTTGCTGAAACCGTTGGCGCTGGCTTCGCTGCCAACGTGCTCGTCGTAGATCCAGGTGTAGTTGATACCGGCGCCGACATACGGCTGAAATACGGACTTCGCGTCCAGTGGGTAATACACAATGCTCAGCGTCGGAGGCAGGTGTTTCAGCGTACCGAGTTTGCCGTTGGCCGCGCCGAGGGCGGTGCCTTTGAGCTTCACGTCATGCTCGAACGGCGAGGCCGCCAGCAGCTCGATCCCCCAGTGGCTGTTGAGCATGTAAGCGAAGTTCAGACCCAGTTGCGTGTCGCTGCTCATGGTGGCCTTGCCGCCCAGATCGGCACCCTTCAGCGGACCCTGATCAACCTTGACGCTGGAGCTGTCGGCTTTCGGGTTGACGGTGATTGCACCGGCACGAACGATGATATCGCCGGCTTCGTGGGCGTAGGCTAGCGGTGCTGCAAGCGCGAGGGCAAACAGCGAAGCGCAGAGCTTGGACTTGTGCATGGATGGCTCCAAAGGACGTTAAAAATGTTCGATGTCCAATGGTACGGAGGCGTCTGGTACGGTCTTTTGACTCAGCTCAATGAAACAGTGATGGGGGACGTCAGTCACTCCGGCAGCTCATACACGTAAATCTTGTCTGCCTGCATCTGATACCCGGCATCCGCCAACTCGCTGGTCGACGCTTTAACCTGCAATGCCCCTTCGATCCAGTACGGCTGATACAACTCGTCGAGCTTCACACCCACCTCGCTTTTGACGTGCACGATCTGGTTCGACGGCGGTGGCGGCACGTGGATGCAGGCGCCGAAATAAGGCACCAGCAGAAACTCGGTGGTGCGACCTTCTTCACTCACTTCCAGCGGCACGATGTAGCCCGGCAACCGAATGTTCTGGCCGTCGAGGCTTTTCACCACCGGTGCATTGGGCATGTCTTGCTTGGCCGCGGGCGCCGATTCGGCGGCCAACGCGTTGCCCATCTGCGACAGGTCGTGCAGCGGCGTCATGTTCGGCACTTCCGGCGCGGCGTCCGGCGGGATCATTTCCGACCAGGTCAGGTCTTTCGGCTCGGCCGCCCACAGGGGCAAGGCGACCAGCATCAACAGCACAAGCGCAGCGCGGGGCATGTTCAACGTCCTCATAAACGGATCGACAGGCCATCGGCCAGGGATTGGCGGTACGCGCGCCAGGCCGGCACGCTGCCCATCAGCAATGCGGCGATCAGGATGCCACCGAGCAGCGTCCATTCATATTCGCTCGGCCAGGCCAGCGGCAGGTACAAGCCGTAATTTGATTGCACATAACCTTGGGCCAAGGCGATGCCCACATACAAAAGACCCACCCCGGCAATCACGCCCGACAGCGCCAGGGCAAACGCCTCCAGCACCAGCAACGTCGCGATGTGCCACGGCCGGGCACCCACCGAACGCAGAATCGCCATCTCCCGGCGGCGTTCGTTGAGACTGGTGAGGATCGCCGTGAGCATGCCGATCAACCCGGTCAGCACCACGAACAGCGACACCACGAACAAGGCTTTTTCCGCCGTGCTCATCAAACTCCACAGCTCTTGCAGCGCCACGCCCGGCAGGATCGCCAGCATCGGTTCACCCAGAAATTCGTTGATTTCACGCTGTAGCGCGAAGGTCGAAATCTTGCTGTTGAGGCCGAGCATGAACGCAGTGATCGCTTGCGGCGTCAGGTCCATGTTGCGCGCCTGATCGGCACTGATCCGACCGTTGCCGCGCGCCGGCACGCCGTTGTGCCAGTCGATGTGAATCGCTTCCATGCCGCCGAGACTGATGTGCAGCGTGCGGTCCACCGGAGTGCCGGTGCGTTTAAGAATGCCGACCACGGTGAACGGCTTGTCGTCGTGCTTGACCAGGCTGATCACTGCCACGCCGTGGGCCAGCACCAGTTTGTCGCCGAGTTTGTAGTGCAGCGCATCGGCCACTTCGGCGCCGAGTACCACTTCGAACGGGTCGGTGGCGAAGGCGCGGCCGTCGGCCAGTTCGAGGTGTTGCTGATGACCGTACTGATAGTGTTCGAAGTACGCCTCGGTAGTGCCCATCACCCGGTATCCGCGATGGGAGTCGCCGAGGGACATCGGGATTGCCCACTTCACTTTCGGGTTGTTGGCGAAGTGTTCGAAGCTGTCCCAGCGGATGTTATTGGTGGCGTTGCCGATGCGGAACACCGAGTACAGCAGCAGGTTCACCGAACCGGAGCGGGCGCCGACAATCAGGTCGGTACCGCTGATGGTGCTGGCGAAACTGGCCTTGGCTTCGGTGCGCACCCGTTCCACGGCCAACAGCAGGCAGACCGACAGGGCAATGGCGAACGCGGTGAGGATCGCGGTGAAGCGGCGGTTAGCCAGGCTGGCCATGGCTAGACGAAACAAATACATCTCAGACCTCGGACGGGGTGGCGGCGCGATTGAGATCGGCCAGCGACAAGTGGCGATCGAACAGCGGTGCCAGGCTCTGGTCATGGCTGACGAACAGCAGGCTCGACCCGGCTTCGCGGCATTCGGCGAACAACAAGCGAAGGAAGTTCTCGCGGGCGTCGTAATCCAGGGCCGAGGTCGGTTCGTCGGCAATCACCAATTCAGGCTGACCGATCAATGCGCGTGCAGCGGCAACCCGTTGCTGCTGGCCGATGGACAGTGAATCGGCGCGACGACTGAGGATGCTTTCATCCTTCAGACCCAAGTGGGCGAGCAGGGTGGCCGCCGCCTGATCGACGCTGCCGTGACGCTGGATCGCCCGTTCGGCACGCAGTTTGGAGAAGTGGCAGGGCAACTCGACGTTCTCGCGCACCGAGAGAAACGGCAGCAAGTTGAACTGCTGGAAGATGTAGCCGGTGTGATCGACCCGGAAGCGGTCGCGAGCGCCGGCCGAGAGTTCGGTCAGCTCCTGGCCCAGCAATCGAATGCTGCCGCGATCAGGCTTCTGCACACCACCGAGCAGGCCCAGCAGGGTGGTCTTGCCGCTGCCGCTGGGGCCTTTGAGGAACAGGGTTTCGCCAGGCATAAGGCGAAACGCCGGGATATCCAGCAGCGGCGGGTGACCGGGCCAGCTGAAGCCGAGGTCGGACAGTTCGATGAGTGCTTGGGTCATTTAACCGGTTTCATGAATGTTGATGCCAGGGGATCGGGGTGAATTTAGAATTTCAGGGCGGCAGCCTTGGCCGTCACTTCAACCCCTTGCTGCCCGCTCGGGCTGATCAGTTGTACCTGAATCTTCTGGGTCGCCGGGAAGGTGTTGAAGATGTTCGCCAAGTCCAGGGTTTTCAGCGCGCCCGGTGCCGAGCAGCTGAATTGATAATGAGCGTGGATTTCGCTGTGGTCGTGGTGATGCTCGTCCTTGCCTTCCTCGTCGTGATCATCATCGGCATCGGGTTTGTCGCCGAACAGCGGACTTTCCAGTTCCTGAGTCGCAACCACGCAGCCAGCGGCTTTCGGCAGGTTGAACAGCACCAGCGGTTTCTCTAGCTGCGCACGAACCGCGGCGACTTTGGCTTTGTCGGCGTCGGTGGTGGCGGTGTGTTCGAAACCCACCAGGTTCATCGCCGGGCTTTCCAGCTCCAGCTCCAGAGTCTGACCGTCCAGCGCTGCGTTCAGGCGTCCGACACCATGTTCGTGGGCACTGAGGCTGCCGTGCTCATGATCATGTTCATCGCCAGCGTGGGCGACGGCCAGCGGCAACAGGGCAAACGGCAGAGCGAGAAGCAGACGGCGCATGGAAGGTCTCCGAAAAGTAAAATGAAGAATTTGTTATGTAATCTTATAACGTAAGTGGCGAGAGTTTGACCGCCTGCTTGGCGTTGCACAAGTCCCATGGGAGCATGCAAGTCAGAAATGTGCAGGAGCAGACTTATGTTGCGTATACGCGGAAGCATCGGCGACTGGCCGGTGGATTTGACGCTGGAGATGGATGACGGCGACTGGGCACGGCTCGGTGCGCAGTTGCAGGTGGTGAAACCGGAGGCCAGTGCAGCGCCGGCAAAACCGATCAATCAGGATGATGCGCTGTGGCAGATCGCCAAGGATTTACTGCGCAAAGCCGGGCAATTGAGCGGGCCGGATTTGCTGGATCAGTTGGAAGGACTGACCGGCAGCGCGGCGTCGGGCAAACGCTTGCTGGTGCGTTTGCGCCACTGCTCTGATGTGAAGGTGACGAGCGGCGGGGATACGCCGCTCTACAGCTGGATCAACGCAGGTTAATACAGCGCAGCAAACAACTTGCGGCGGTACGTGGTCACCAGCGGGTGATCGTTGCCCAGCAGTTCGAACACCTGCAGCAAGGTCTTGTGCGGCAAACCTTCGCTGTAGCTGCGATTGCGCACGAACAGCTTGAGCAACGCATCCAGCGCCGCGTCGTACTGTTGGCGGGCCAGTTGCTGGATCGCCAGTTGATAAACCGCTTCATCGTCCTGCGGATTTTTCGCAAGGCGCGCTTTCAGGTCTGCCGCATCCGGCAAATCCTTGGCCTGGCCGAGAAACTGGATCTGCGCCTTGGCGCCGGCCAAGGCAGCTTTGTGCTCATCGCTCGTGACCGCATCGAGCACGATTTGCGCTTCACCCAGCTCGCCACGTTCAGTGAGGCAACGGGCGTAGAGGATCAGCGCCTTGGCATTGGTGTTGTCTTCGCCCAGCAGCACTTTCAGTATGGCTTCGGCATCGGCAAAGCGGTTGTCATCGAACAACGCCTGAGCTTGCTCAAACGGATCGGCAGCAGCTGGCGGCGGCATTTGCACGTGAGGCTCAAGCATCGCGCGCACCGCAGATTCCGGCTGTGCTCCGGCAAAACCATCCACCGGCTGACCGTCCTTGAACAGCACCACCGTCGGCAGGCTGCGAATGCCGAAGCGCGAAACGATGTCCGGCTCGACGTCGCAGTTGACCTTGGCCAGCAGCAACTCGCCCTGATAGCTCTCGGCGATGGTTTGCAGCATCGGCATCAAGGCCTTGCACGGCGCACACCATTCGGCCCAGAAATCCACCAGCACCGGTTTGTGGAAAGAGTTCTCGATCACCGACTGCTCGAAATCGGCAGTCGTGGCGTCGAAGATGTACGGCGTTTCCTGACTCATGGGGGATCTCGTAAAAGCGTGAATGGGGCAACTATACGACTTGGTGGGGGCTGGCCGGAAGCGGTGTGGTCGTTGGAGATGTGTTGGCTGACAGGGCGCCTTCGTCGGAACGCCGCCCGGAGCAAGCCCGCTCCCACAGGGGAATGCGGTCAACTGTGGGAGCGGGCTTGCTCGCGAAGCTTTTAGCCGCGCCGCGCGTGGTAGAGGCTCACATGCCGAAACTCTTCGGGCTCGGCCAGATCGGGCAAGGTCATCGCTTCCAGCATCTCGATACGTTGATAAAGCGGGTGCCTGAAATCCCTCACTCGGGAATCCGCCACCAACGCTTCCTGGCCGCGACTCAAGAATTCATCGAGCAACGGCAGATTCGCCCGGTCGTACAGCACGTCGGCCACCAGAATCAGATCAAACCGATCCGACTCGGCGAAAAAGTCCGTTGAGTAGTTGAGGTGTACGTCATTGAGTTCGGCATTCGCCCGACAGGCGGCAATCGCCAGCGGGTCGAGGTCACAGGCCACCACTTCCAGCGCTCCGGCCCTGACTGCTGCGATCCCCGCCACCCCGGAACCGGCTCCGAAATCCAGCACCCGTTTGCCTTTGACCCACTCAGGGAATTCGGCGAGATAGCGGGCGACCGCCAGACCACTGGCCCAGCAGAAACTCCAATAAGGCGGCTCATGCAGAATCCGCCGGGTTTCTTCCGGGCTGAACGCGCGGTCCATGTTGTCGCCGTCGATCAGCCAAAGCTTCAGATCGGTGTCCGGCAATTCACAGGCAACCAGTTGTGCGTCGCCGAGCAACTCACCCAGCGCTTGTTGAAGGTCGAGCGGTGCAATCATGGCGCTTTGACGAATTGCAGCTGACCCAGCGCTTGCGTCGTTGGCTGGCTGATGACCTGCGACGGCAGATGCAAAATCAGCTGGCCGGACTGGCTGGCGCGGCCACGCAGTTCAACGCGGGCGCCGACCGGAAAGGATTCCGGGTTGAAACGCAGGTGAAACGGCAAAATCTGATTGGTGCCGATCAGGCTGGAACTGGCCAGCAATTGTTGCGGGCGGTCCTTGTCGTCGATCACCAGCAGCGCCAGTTCGACTTCGGCACCGGCCGGCACGCCTTGCAAGGTGCCGCTCAATTCACGCTGATACGCGGGCAGCGGGCCGAGGTTGGCCGATTCCTTGGCTTTCTTCTGTGCCTGCTGTGGCGCGGGGCCTGGCGTCGGCGGCTGGGGCTTGGGCGCATCGCTGCTGCAGGCCACCAGCAGGCTGAAAAGACTGAGCAAAACGAGCGGTCTTAGGGACATTTTCGGCTCCAGCAAGGTGAAATCCATGGATCTAGCTCTATAGCCCGTCTGTATACCGCAAACCCTATGGCTTGTCTTGCCACGGGGATGCGCTACCATGGCCCTCCCTTTTTTTGTTGCCTGCCACCATGCACTGTCCCTTCTGCGGTGCCAACGACACCAAGGTCATCGACTCGCGTCTGGTCGCCGAGGGCGAACAGGTACGCCGCCGGCGTGAATGCCTGGCCTGCGGCGAGCGTTTCACGACGTTCGAGACGGCCGAACTGGTGTTGCCGCGCCTGATCAAAACCGACGGCAGCCGCCAGCCGTTCGACGAAGAAAAACTCCGCGCCGGCATGCAGCGTGCGCTGGAGAAGCGCCCGGTGAGTGTCGAGCGCCTGGAATCGTCGTTGGTGCACATCAAACACAAACTGCGCGCCACCGGTGAGCGAGAGGTTAAATCCCTTGTCGTCGGTGAACTGGTGATGGCCGAGCTGCAAAAGCTCGACGAAGTCGCCTACATTCGTTTCGCCTCCGTGTATCGGCGCTTCCAGGACCTCAACGAGTTCCGCGAAGAGATCGATCGCCTGGCCCGTGAGCCGGTGAAAGAATGACCACCTCTGCCGAACAAGCCATCCTCGACGCCCATTACATGGCTCGTGCCCTGGAACTGGCGCGCAAAGGTCATTACACGACACACCCCAACCCTCGGGTAGGCTGCGTGATCGTGCGGGACGGGCAGATTGTCGGCGAAGGCTGGCACGTGCGCACCGGCGAACCCCACGCCGAAGTCCACGCCCTGCGCGCCGCCGGCGATAAAGCTCGAGGCGCCACCGCTTACGTGACCCTCGAACCTTGCAGCCACCACGGACGTACGCCGCCCTGCGCCGATGCGCTGGTGAATGCGGGTGTGGCTCGGGTCGTCGCGGCGATGCAAGACCCCAACCCGTCGGTTGCAGGTCGTGGCATGCAGCGTCTGGCCCAGGCCGGCATTGCTACCGAAAGCGGCGTGCTGGAAGGCGAAGCGCGCAAGCTTAATGAAGGTTTCCTCAAGCGCATGGAGCACGGCTTGCCGTTCGTGCGGGTCAAGTTGGCCATGAGCCTCGACGGCCGTACGGCGATGGAAAGCGGCGAAAGCCAATGGATCACCGGTCCTGCGGCGCGTTCGGCGGTACAACGCCTGCGCGCTCAGGCCAGCGTAGTGTTGACCGGCGCCGACACGGTGCTGGCAGACAACGCCCGTCTCACTGTGCGTGCTGATGAACTAGGCCTGGATCCTGAGCAAACGGCCCTGGCCATGAGCCGTCCGCCGCTTCGCGTGCTGATTGATGGCCGCCTGCGGGTGCCGCTGGACGCACCGTTCTTCAAGGCCGGGCCTGCATTGGTCGCCACGTGCATGGCGATCGAGGAGCAATACGCCAATGGCCCAGAGTGCCTGATCGTGGCGGGCGAGGATGGCTTGGTCGACCTGCGTAAACTGCTGGTCGAACTGGCCGCCCGTGGGGTCAACGAAGTACTGGTCGAAGCGGGGCCGCGGCTGGCCGGGGCTTTCGCTCAGCAAGGCCTGGTCGACGAGTTCCAGATTTTCATCGCTGGCAAGTTTTTAGGTTCGTCTGCGCGTCCGTTGCTGGATTGGCCGCTCGCGCAAATGAAGGATGCGCCTGAACTCAAAATCACCGAAATTCGCGCGGTTGGCGATGACTGGCGAGTCATCGCCATTCCTTCGCCAGCGGCAAGCGTATAATTCCGGGCCTGCGCCACGCGACGGCCCTGTTCTCGAGGAGGACTCCATGTTTACCGGCATCATCGAATCCATCGGCAGTATTCGTGCATTGACCCCAAAAGGCGGAGATGTGCGGGTACACGTAGAAACCGGCAAGCTCGACCTGAGCGACGTCAAACTGGGCGACAGCATCGCAGTCAACGGCGTTTGCCTGACCGCGGTTGAGTTGCCAGGCAACGGCTTTGCGGCGGACGTCAGCCGCGAAACCCTCGACTGCACCGCCATGAATGATCTGAAAAGCGGCAGCCCGGTGAATCTGGAAAAAGCCCTGACCCCGACCACTCGCCTCGGCGGGCATCTGGTCAGCGGCCACGTCGATGGCGTGGGTGAAGTGGTTGCCCGTACCGAGAATGCTCGTGCGGTGGAGTTCCGCATCCGCGCGCCTGCCGATCTGGCCAAGTACATCGCCCATAAAGGCTCGATCACCGTCGACGGCACCAGCCTGACCGTGAACGCGGTCGATGGCGCCGAGTTCTTGCTGACGATCATTCCGCACACCCTGAGCGAAACCATCATGGCGTCTTACCAGCCAGGTCGCCGGGTGAATCTTGAAGTTGACTTGCTGGCACGTTATCTGGAACGCCTGTTGTTGGGCGACAAGGCCGCAGAGCCTACGTCCAGTAACATCACCGAAAGCTTTCTGGCCGCCAACGGCTACCTCAAATCCTGACCCAAGGGGGTGCCTTGTGGCGCTCAATAGCATCGAAGAACTGGTTGAAGACATCCGCCAAGGCAAGATGGTCATCCTCATGGATGACGAAGATCGCGAGAACGAAGGCGACCTGATCATGGCCGCCGAGTGCTGCCAGCCTGAACACATCAACTTCATGGCCAAGCACGCCCGTGGCCTGATCTGCATGCCGATGAGCCGCGAGCGCTGCGAACTGCTGAAGCTGCCCTTGATGGCGCCGCGTAACGGTTCCGGCTTCGGCACCAAGTTCACCGTGTCCATCGAAGCGGCCACCGGCGTGACCACCGGCATTTCCGCCGCCGACCGTGCGCGCACCGTGCAGGCCGCTGCCGCGAAAGACGCCAAGGCTGAAGACATCGTCAGCCCCGGCCACATCTTCCCGCTAATGGCTCAGGCCGGCGGAACGCTGGCTCGCGCCGGCCACACCGAAGCGGCGTGCGACCTGGCGCGCATGGCCGGTTTCGAGCCGAGCGGCGTGATCTGCGAAGTGATGAACGACGACGGCACCATGTCCCGCCGCGCGGAACTGGAAGCGTTTGCTGCCGAACACAACATCAAGATCGGCACCATCGCCGACCTGATTCACTACCGGATGATCCACGAACGTACCGTTCAGCGGATTGCCGAGCAGCCGCTGGACAGCGAACTGGGCCAATTCAACCTGGTGACCTATCGTGATTCCGTGGAAGGCGACGTGCACATGGCCCTGACCCTGGGCACCGTGTGCGCCGAAGAGCCGACCCTGGTTCGGGTGCACAACATGGACCCGCTGCGTGACCTGTTGATGGTCAAGCAGCCTGGCCGCTGGAGCCTGCGCGCCGCGATGGCCGCGGTTGCCGAGGCTGGCAGCGGTGTCGTGCTGTTGCTCGGTCACCCGCTCGATGGTGACGTGTTGCTGGCGCACATCCGCGAAACCGCGGAGCACGTACCGGCGAAAAAACCGACCACCTACAGCATCGTGGGTGCCGGTTCGCAGATCCTTCGGGACCTGGGCGTACGCAAAATGCGCCTGATGAGTGCACCAATGAAATTTAATGCGATATCCGGTTTCGATCTGGAAGTTGTAGAATACGTGCCCTCCGAATAATGACCGGTTGTTTCCAGTCCTTGATTCGCGGTTAACACATCACTGAGGGACGCGTAGAAAACGCGTCCCGGCTCTTTAAGAGATCTAACGAATGACCCTGAAGACCATCGAAGGTACCTTCATCGCCCCTAAAGGCCGCTACGCTTTGGTAGTAGGCCGTTTCAACAGTTTCGTCGTTGAAAGCCTGGTCAGCGGTGCAGTTGATGCCCTGGTTCGCCACGGCGTGAGCGAAAGCGACATCACCATCATCCGCGCACCTGGCGCCTTCGAAATCCCGCTGGTTGCGCAGAAAGTCGCTCAGAAGGGCGAATACGCGGCAATCATCGCCCTGGGCGCGGTCATTCGTGGCGGTACTCCGCACTTCGAATACGTGGCTGGCGAATGCACCAAGGGCCTGGCCCAGGTGTCCATGGAGTTCGGCGTTCCAGTCGCATTTGGCGTGCTGACCGTTGATTCCATCGAGCAAGCCATCGAACGTTCCGGCACCAAGGCCGGTAACAAAGGTGCTGAAGCTGCCCTGTCCGCTCTGGAAATGGTCAGCCTGCTGGCGCAGTTGGAGGCCAAGTGATTAGCGACGAAAGCGATCGTTTCAACCCGCGCGATCCAAAGCCTGCGGATGCCGGCAAGCCATCGAAAAGCGTCAAGCGTCGCGAAGCCCGTCAGCTCGCGACTCAGGCGCTGTACCAGTGGCACATGGCCAAGCAATCTTTGAACGAGATCGAAGCGCAGTTCCGGGTCGATAACGATTTCAGCGATGTCGATGCCGCTTACTTTCACGACATCCTGCACGGCGTTCCGGCTCACAAGCCTGAGATCGACGCTGCACTGACGCCGTGCCTGGACATCACGATCGAAGAGCTGGACCCGGTTGAACTGGCCGTCCTGCGCCTGTCGACCTGGGAACTGCTCAAGCGCGTCGACGTGCCGTACCGCGTTGTGATCAACGAAGGTATCGAGCTGGCGAAAGTCTTTGGTTCCACCGACGGCCACAAGTTCGTCAACGGTGTACTCGACAAGCTGGCCCCGCGTCTGCGTGAAGCTGAAGTGAAGGCGTTCAAGCGCTAATCGGCGCTTGAGTTGCTGCCAATGGGCGAGTTTGAGCTGATCCGCAATTTCTTCGCCGCCGCGCCCTGTGCGCAAGGCGGCGAAGGCGTTGCCCTTGGGATTGGCGATGACTGCGCCTTGCTGGCTGTTCCCCCCGGGGAGCAGTTGGCCATTTCCACCGACACGCTGGTTGCCGGTGTGCATTTCGCAGATCCTTGCGACCCGTTTCTGCTTGGTCAGCGCTCGCTGGCCGTGGCCGTCAGCGATCTGGCTGCCATGGGCGCCACTCCCGTTGCCTTTACCCTTGCCCTGACCTTGCCGACGGTGACCGCCGATTGGCTGGACGCCTACGCCCGTGGTTTGAACATCATGGCGCAGCGCTGTGGTGTGGCGCTGGTGGGCGGTGATACCACCCGTGGACCATTGAGCCTGACAATGACCGTGTTCGGTCGTGTGCCGGCAGGTTTGGCGTTGACCCGCAGCGGTGCGCAGCCAGGCGACTTGCTGTGCGTTGGCGGTGAACTTGGCAACGCGGCGGGGGCATTACCGCTGGTGCTCGGTCAGCGGACGGCTGAAGCCGCCATCGCCGATCCGCTGCTGGCACATTACTGGTCGCCGCAGCCGCAGCTTGGGTTGGGAATGGCGCTGCGCGGTAAAGCCACCTCGGCGCTGGACATCTCCGACGGCCTGCTCGCGGACTGCGGGCATATTGCCCTCGCGTCACAGGTCGGCATTCAGGTTGAACGGGACACGCTGCCATTGTCGAAAGCTTTAGTCGCCTTCCTCGGCCAGTCGGGTGCCGAAAAAGCGGCCCTGAGCGGTGGTGATGATTACGTGTTGGCCTTTACCTTGCCGTCCGTCGAGTTGCCGCAATTGTTGAGCGACGGCTGGCCGATCCATGTGGTCGGCCGTGTTGTGACGGGGCAGGGCGTGGTGCTGCTGGACGCCGATGGACAAGACATCACCCCGCAAACCCGGGGCTATCAACATTTTCGGGAGACACCGTGACAGATCATCCCAAACAGGTCCCGGCGGAATTCGTACCGCCTTCGGTCTGGCGCAATCCGTGGCATTTCCTGGCGTTCGGCTTCGGCTCGGGCACCTTGCCAAAAGCACCGGGCACTTGGGGTTCGTTGGTTGCGCTACCCTTTATCCCGTTGTGGCAGATGCTGCCCGATTGGGGTTACTGGCTGATGCTTGGCATCACCATGCTGTTCGGCTTCTGGCTGTGCGGCAAGGTCGCCGACGATTTGCGGGTGCACGACCATGAAGGCATCGTCTGGGACGAAATGGTCGGGATGTGGATCACCTTATGGCTGGTGCCGGAAGGTTGGTACTGGTTGCTGGCGGGGTTTCTGATGTTCCGCTTCTTCGACATCCTCAAGCCGTGGCCGATTCGCTGGATCGACCGGCATGTGCATGGCGGCGTCGGGATCATGCTCGATGACGTATTGGCCGGGGTGTTTGCGTGGTTGGCGATGCAGGGACTGGTATGGATTTTTGCCTGACGGGCGAAACTGGGGACTAGGGATGGCTCGACGCTGGTTGGCTGTGATGATTTTCGCGATGTTTTGCTCACTCACCCAGGCGAGTGACGAGGGCACGACGCCGTCGGTGATTCATCTGGCCAGCGAAGACTGGGAAGACTACACCGCCGCCGATGGCCACGGTTTGGGCTGGGATGTATTGCGGGAAGTCTTCGAGCCGGCGGGGGTCAAACTGGACATCCGCAGCGAACCGTACGTGCGTTCCATGGGCCTGGCCCAGCGCGGCGAAGTGGATGCCTGTGTCGGCTCCTATCTTGATGGGTCCAGCGATCTGCTCTATCCGCGCTGGAACTTCGATACCGATCACATCTATGCCTTGGGCCTGGCCAGCAACCCCGCACCGACCCCGGAAACCCTGGGCAACTATCGACTGGCCTGGGTCCGTGGCTACGACTTTCAGGATTACCTGCCCAACGTACGCCGCTATAACGAAGTCATGCGGCGTACCGGGATTTTGTCGATGTTGACCCGCAACCGCGCCGACTATTACATCGACGCGCTGACCGAGGTCGACTATGTCCTCAGGTGGGCCAAGGATCCGTCGCAGTTCCGTCGTACCCACATCGCTGAATTACCGCTGTATCTGTGCTTTGCCAAGACCCCCAAGGCCCGAACGCTGATGGCCCTGTTCGATCAGCGTATGGAGCAATTGGTGAAAAGCGGTCAGCTGAAACCGATCTTCGAGCGCTGGAAACAACCCTATCCGTTCGACTCAAACTGAACACGGTCAATGTGGGAGCGGGCTTGCTCGCGAATGCGGTGTATCAGTTAACATTCATGCCGGCTGACATACCGCATTCGCGAGCAAGCCCGCTCCCACACGGTCGACAGCAGGGCCGATATCTAACTTTTTGATTGTTATGCCCCATAATTCAGCCTAAGCGTCTGTCGGAACGTGCTGTTACAATGCCGCGTCTGCGAATCTCCAGTACTTATTGATCAGGAGCACACCGGTGCCTGTCGTTTTTGTCGCCGCTTCCAAGCTGCCAACGCCTTTTGCGCAATTCACCATGCACGGCTTTCTCGATGAAGAAAACGGGCGCGAGCACGTTGTGCTGAGCCTGGGTGAGTTCGTCGACGGTGCCCCGGTACTCGGCCGGTTGCACTCCGAATGCCTGACCGGCGATGCCTTGTTCAGCCAGCGTTGCGATTGCGGCTCGCAACTTGAAGCAGCCTTGCAGGCCATCGCCCGTGAGGGTCGTGGCGTGTTGCTGTACTTGCGTCAGGAAGGTCGCGGCATTGGCCTGCTGAACAAGATCCGCGCCTATGAATTGCAGGATGGCGGCGCCGATACCGTTGAAGCCAACGAGCGTCTGGGCTTTGCCGCCGATCAGCGTGACTACGCCATGTGCCTGCCGATGCTGGAGCACCTGGGCGTGAAGTCCCTGCGTCTGATGACCAACAACCCACGCAAGGTCAAAGCCTTGACCGACATGGGCATCGTGGTCGCCGAGCGCGTGCCGCTGCACACCGGCCATAACCCGCATAACAAACTCTACCTGGCCACCAAGGCCAGCAAGCTCGACCACATGATGGGCAACGAGCACCAGGGTGAGGCAGACCGGGCGTGACCCGCGGTCAGGTTCGGCGGCGACTGTCCGTCAATTGGTGGCAATACCTGGCGCTGGCCTTGGTGCCGCTGTTCGTGATCAACGGCGTATTTGGCCAGAGCGAGGCGATCCTGCCGGTGCTGGCGATGCCGTTGTTCATCGCGGGTGTGGCGTCGATGTTTGTCAGCCTGAAATTCTTTGGCGGCTACAAACACGCGCTGATCGCCACTCAAAAAGCCCTCGACACCCCTGAAGAACCAGCTGCCTGGATCGCCCTGGCGGCCAAGCGTCGCACGGCGTTCCTGGCTGCCAGCCTGCCGGCCTGGATCGGTGCGCTGGCAGTATTCGTCGGCCTCGAAGCCGTGCCGTTGATGCTGCTGTCGCTGTCGACCCTGGTGCTGTTTTACCTCTACCGTATCCCGCGTCAACTCGGCTGATGCGACCCGTCTGGCTGGCGGTTTTGCTGCTGGCCGTCAGTGGCCCGGCGGCTGCGGTCGAACGCGTTGTCAGCCTCGCGCCTTCTCTCACTGAAATCGTTATTGAACTGGGTTCAGCCGACCTGCTGGTGGGTGTGCTGGATGCCGGTGAGCGTCCGGCCGAGCTCAAAAACCTTCCTTCGGTTGGCCGCTACGGTCAGCTGGACATGGAGCAGTTGCTCAGTCTCAAACCCGATCTGCTGTTGCTCTGGCCCGGCAGCGTTGGCCCGGCCCAGCGTGAACAGCTCAAGCGGTTGAATCTCCCGACCTACGTTGCCGAACCCCACAATCTCGATCAACTCACTGCGCAGATTGAGGCGATTGCCTCACAGCTCGGCCGACCGGAGCGAGGCGTTTCATTGGCTGAAAATTTGCGTCAGCGACTGGATTCGCTACGCCAGCGTTATCGTCGGGATGTGCCATTGCGGGTGTTTTATCAGGTCTGGGATCGGCCGCTGTACACCGTTGGCGGCGGGCAGATCATCAGCGATGCGCTTGAGGTGTGCGGGGCGCGCAATGTGTTTTCCGACCTGGCGTTGCCGGCGCCGCAGGTCAGTATTGAGGCGGTGTTGCAGCGTAATCCAGAAGTGATTCTGGCCAGCGATCAGGCGCAACTCGATGCGTGGAAAGCCTGGCCGCAGGTGACGGCGGTGGCGCAGGGGCAATTGCTGTTGGTGACGGATAAAGGTCTGGAGCGGCCGAGTGGGCAGATGATCGAAGCGACCACAAAGTTGTGCCAGTTGATCGCGCCTTCACGCTGATCGCTCAGAGTTCCGGCGTCCACGTCACCCCAAACATCCACGCCCGACCTTCTTCACGATACCCATACTGACTGCCATCATGGCTGTACAGCGCCCGGCTATAACCCTTGTCCAGCAAGTTATCGACCTTCAGCTCAAGCTTGACCTCACGATTCAATTCCCAGCTGCTGCGCAACCCCAGCAACGCGTACCCGCCCAATGGCTGCTGATTGTTCTCATCGTCATAGCTGCTGCTCACCGCTTGCCAGCTGGCGCCGAGCCCTAGTTGGTCAAACTGTCGATCCAGATCCAGGCTCAAGGTCCGCCGCGCGCGCCGAGCCAGGGTGTGCCCACTGTCACGATCGCGCGGGTCGATGATCGCTACGCCGAGATTGCTCTGCCAGCCGAGCAGTTCCTGTTTCAATGCCGCTTCGAAACCATTGATGCGTGCCGAGGCGACGTTCTGCGGCCGTGAGTTGCTGCCGAAAATAATCGCGTCTTCCAGGTCCGTCCGGTACAGAGAAGCT
The DNA here is from genome assembly GCF_019947405.1 of Pseudomonas sp. GL-B-26. Lineage (NCBI taxonomy): Bacteria > Pseudomonadati > Pseudomonadota > Gammaproteobacteria > Pseudomonadales > Pseudomonadaceae > Pseudomonas > Pseudomonas sp. GL-B-26. The sequence continues at coordinate 28,477 of NZ_JAGYGJ010000048.1, forward strand.
TCCAGGCGAGCGGTGTCGGTCAGTTGACTGCGCCATTGCAGCTCATAGCTTTTCGACGTCTCGGGTTTCAGATCGGGATTACTGAAATCGGGGTAATACAGGTCATTGAACGTCGGCGCGCGGAAGCCTTCGCTGTAGGTCAGCAGCACATCGTTGTCCGGATTCAGCGGCAGGGTGAAGGTGCCGCTCCAGCTGTTCTGGCCGCCGAACTGCTGGTTCTGATCCCGGCGCAGACCCAGTTCGGTGGAGAAGCTGTCCGCCTGGTAATGATGCTGAATGAACGCCGCACGGTTCCAGCGGCTGTCCTCGTCGAATGGCGTGTTGCTGTTGATCCGGTCCTCATACCAGTCGCCGCCGAGGATCAGGCTGTTGCGCTCATCGAGGGTCAGGTCGTTCTGCCAGTTCACCGAGTCGCGATACGTGTTGAACACACTGCGTTCGTCGCTGAGCTTGTCGAGGGTCTTCTCGCGGTTTTCACTGTGGCCGAACTCGGCGCGGGTTTTCCACAGGTCATTGATACGCGCATCGACGTAACTGCTGAGACTGCTCACCGCGAAGTCGCTGTAGGGCTGCTGCTGGACTGTCTCGAACGTGTCCATGTCGAAGCGGCCGAACGGATTGTCGAACTCACTTTTGCCACGGTTATCCAGCAGGTTGGCGCCGATTTCGATGTCATCAGTGAGGGCGTGACTCAGGCTCAAGCTCACCGATTTGTTGCGGTATTCGTCATGATCGTCGTCACTGGGATAGGACTCGTGGGTGCGATTGATTCCGGCGCTTTCATCGAGGCTGGCGCCGAGGTTGAATCGGGTCTGCTCGTCGCCGCCGGACAGCCCGAGGCTGCGTTCCCAGGTCTGGTTGCTGCCAAAGCCCACGTGCATTCGCGGTTGCAGGCCGGGTTCGCCGCCACGACGAGTGAAGATCTGGATCACCCCGCCAATCGCATCGCTGCCATAAATCACCGAGCGGGAACCGCGCAACACTTCCACGCGCTCGACCTGTTCGATGTTGATGTGTTGCAGGTTGCTGTCGCCCGAGGTGGAGTTGCCGATGCGCTGGCCGTCGACCAGCACCAGGCTTTGGGCCGACTTGGTACCGCGAATGTAAATCCCCGGCAGACTTCCGCGCCCGCCGGTTTGTCCGACCTGCACACCCGGCACACGACGCAGCAAGTCAGTCACGCTGCTCGGTTGCAGACGATCAATGTCTTCGCGGGTGAACACGGTGTTGGCGGCGCTGCTGTCATTGCGCGCTTCGACCTGACGGTTGGCGCTGATCAGCACGTCGGGAAGTTTCAGGGCCTGGTCGCGTTCGAAGGTGTCGGCCAGCAGTTGGCCGGCCGGCAGCAGGGTCAGCGTCAGGGCGAGGCGGGACAGTTTCATCGGTAATCCATCGACGCGTTAGAGCGAACACAAATCAAATGTGGGAGCGGCGGTGCGGCGATCCGACTTGCTCGCGAATGCGGTGTGTCAGTCAACATTGATGCCGACTGACACACCGCATTCGCGAGCAAGCCCGCTCCCACAAGGGGTTTTGCATAAGTCTGAGATTTAGATGCTCAGCAGTTGCAGGCGCTCACGCACCGAAGCCTCGATCCCGGCCTCATCCAACCCGCACTCGGCCAGCATTTGCGCAGGCTTGGCGTGCTCGACGTAACTGTCCGGCAAGCCCAGGTGCAGCATCGACTTGAGGATGTTTTCGCGGGCGAGAAATTCGCTGACGGCGCCACCGGCACCGCCCATGATCGCGTTCTCTTCGATAGTCACCAGCAGCTCATGGCTGCCGGCGATGTCGCGAACCAGTGCTTCATCGAGCGGTTTGACGAAGCGCATGTCGACCACGGTTGCATCCAGCGTCTCGGCGACTTTCAGCGCCTCGGCCAGTTGCACGCCGAACACCAGCAGGGCGACTTTGCTGCCCTGACGACGAACCACACCCTTGCCGATTTCGATCGGTTCGAGGTCTTTCTCGATCGTCGCGTTCGGGCCAGAGCCGCGCGGATAACGCACCGCCGCCGGGCCGTTGAACAAGTGGCCGGTGGTGAGCATTTTGCGCAGTTCGTTCTCGTCGCTCGGGGTCATCACCAGCATGCCGGGGATGCAGCGCAGGAACGAAAGATCGAAGCTACCCGCGTGAGTCGGGCCGTCTTCGCCCACCAGGCCCGCGCGGTCGATGGCGAACAGCACGTCGAGGTTTTGCACCGCGACGTCATGAATCAATTGGTCGTAGCCACGTTGCAGGAACGTCGAATAAATCGCCACCACCGGTTTCGCGCCTTCGCAGGCCATGCCGGCAGCGAGGGTCACGGCGTGTTGTTCGGCAATCGCCACATCGAAATAGCGCAGCGGGAAACGCTCGCTGAAGGCCACCAGATCGGAGCCTTCTTTCATCGCGGGAGTGATGCCCACCAAACGCGGATCAGACGCGGCCATGTCGCACAGCCATTCACCGAACACACCGGAATACTTCGGCCCGCCAGCTTTCTTCGGCGCGGCGGCCGGAGCGTCCAGCGGTTCAAGTTTGGTGATCGCGTGGTAACCGATCGGGTCGACTTCCGCCGGGGCGAAGCCTTTGCCTTTCTTGGTGACGACGTGCAGGAACTGCGGGCCTTTCAGATCGCGCATGTTGCGCAAGGTGGCGATCAGGGTCGGCAGGTCGTGGCCATCGATCGGGCCGATGTAGTTCCAGCCCAGCTCTTCAAACAGCGTGCCGGGAACCAGCATGCCTTTGGCGTATTCTTCGGTGCGACGGGCGATTTCCCAAGCGCCGGGCAGGCGCGACAGGACCTTTTTGCTGCCTTCACGCATGCTTGCGTAAGTGCGGCTGGAAAGGATCTTCGCCAGATAATTCGACAGCCCGCCAACGTTGCGCGAGATCGACATGTCGTTGTCGTTGAGGATCACCAGCATGTTGGCGTCCACTTCCGGCGCATGGTTCAGCGCCTCGAAGGCCATGCCGGCGGTCAGTGCGCCATCGCCGATCACGGCGATCGCCTTGCGATCACTGTTCTGCAGGCGGGCGGCAATGGCCATGCCCAGCGCTGCGCTGATCGACGTGCTGGAGTGGCCGACGCCAAAGGTGTCGTACTCGCTCTCGGAGCGACGCGGGAAGGCCGCGACGCCGTCCTTCTGGCGCAGGGTGCCCATGCGCCCGCGACGGCCGGTGAGGATCTTGTGCGGATAGGCCTGATGACCCACGTCCCACACCAGCCGGTCGTCCGGGGTGTCGAAGACGTAATGCAACGCGATGGTCAATTCGATGACGCCCAGGCCGGCACCGAAATGCCCGCCGGTCTGACCGACCGTGTAGAGCAATTCCAGGCGCAACTCATCGGCCAGGGTTTCCAGCTCGGCTTCGCCTAACCGGCGCAGGCCGTCCGGCGTGTTGGCACGGTCGAGCAGGGGCGTGGTCGGGCGCTTGCGGGGAATCTCATGAAACGTCGTGGGCATCAGGCGAATCGTTATAGGTATAAAAGATGCGGCAGTTTACCTGATGCATCGCCCCCTGCCCACGCGTTGGTTTTAACTTGGCGGATACGCCGTCAGCTGCGCCGGTCGACGATGTAGCGGGCCAGGTCGCGCAACGGCTCGGCCGCCGCGTCAAACGGTCGCAGCGCGTGCAAGGCTTGATCGCGCAGTTCCAGGGCGTAGGCCTTGGCAGCGTCGAGACCGAGCAGGGCCGGGTAGGTCGGCTTGTCGCGTGCGATGTCGGCGCCTTGGCGTTTGCCGAGGGTTTCGGTATCGCTTTCGACGTCGAGAATGTCGTCCTGCACCTGGAACGCCAGGCCGATGGCCTGCGCATAAGTCTGCAAAGACTTCAGTTCGTCTTTCTCGGCACGACCACTGGCCAGGGCGCCGAGTTTGACGCTGACCTCGATCAACGCGCCGGTCTTGTGCCGGTGCATGGTTTCGAGGGCTTTTTGATCGAGCTTCAGACCGACCGAACCGAGGTCGATGGCCTGACCGCCGACCATGCCGGCCGGGCCCGCGGCCAATGCGAGAGCGCTGACCATTTGCAGACGAGTTTCCGCGTCTGAGTTGCTCAGGCGAGGGTCGAGCAGGGCGCTGAAGGCCAGGCTCTGCAAGCCATCGCCGGCCAGAATCGCGCAAGCTTCATCGAATTTTTTGTGAGTGGTCGGCTGGCCGCGACGCAGATCGTCGTCGTCCATGGCCGGCAAATCGTCATGCACCAGGGAATAAGCGTGTATCAGCTCCACCGCGCACGCCGCGCCGTTGGCTTGCTCGGCCTTGCCGCCCAGCGCTTCGCACGCGGCGTAGGCCAGCAGCGGGCGAACCCGTTTGCCGCCATTCATCACGCTGTAGCGCATGGCCTCGTACAGACGCGCGAGCTCAGGGCTCGGCGCGTTGAACAGGGTTTCCAGTGCAGCGTTGACGCGGGCCTGGCTGGTCGCCGAATACGCTGCAATCATTCTGGCTGATCCGCGTCGAAGGGTTCCTCGGCCAGCTCGCCATCACGCTCGAGCAGCACTTGAACCTTTTGCTCGGCCTGGGCCAGCGCCGCCTGGCAATCGCGGGTCAGACCGATGCCTTGCTCGAAAGCCGTCAGCGAGTCTTCCAGCGACAATTCGCCGTTCTCCAGACGCTCCACCAGCGTTTGCAGGTCAGCGAGAGATTGTTCGAAATCCAGTGCAGCTTTTTTGCGGGCCATGGCGGCTATTTCCGGTTGACGTTAAACCGGCGCGACACTAGCAGACATGGGGGTTATGGGCAAATGGGCCGGGTGTTTCGGCCATTGTGTTTCGGGGCGAACGCGGTTTCTGTGGCGAGGGAGCTTGCTCCCGCTGGGGCGCGAAGCGTCCCTAAACCAGACGCCGCATTTCGTTAAAATTCTCATATTCGGCGGTTTGCGACTGCTTCGCCCGAGCGCGGACCGGCCGGCGGGAGCAAGCTCCCTCGCCACAAAGGGATGTCGCGTCTGAAAGTGATGGGGATTATTCGGCTCACTTTATGAGCCGAATAACCTCGCTATTCGGCTCACGCCCAACAATCACCGTGATTCCTGCCGCAAATATAGATGTATCCGATTGTTAAAAAACCGCCGAATGGCTAATCTTCGCGCCTTCTACGACCCGATAGTCATGGGTCTTTCTGACGAAACGCAGTTTTTGGATCTGTAACGCGCCGAGGATCGGGCGCAAGGTTTCGTTATGCATGGCAGGAGGCGTCACATGCGTTCATTTCTTCTATTGCTGATGGGGCTCGTCTGCGCGACCGCGGCGTTGGCCGAGCCTTCGGCCGAGGTGTCGGAACCGGTGGGTGGCTGGCGTTATTCCGGCCTGCTGGACCGCAGTGAACATCCTCAAGTCGCTTATCCCACGCCACCCATTGATCGCGGTGTGCAGCGCAATCGCACCATGATCCAGGGCCAACTCAAGGCCATCGGCACTCAGCGAGGGCCGCACACCCTGGCCGTCAACGGCAATCCGCTGAATCTGTACACCGACGACCAGGGACGTTTCGCCCGGCCGTATGCATTTGGCGCCGGCTCCAACAGCGTCGAAGTGCGCAGCTCCGAAGGCAAATCGCTCAAGCGCGTTCAATTCTATGAAGCCAACAACCTGCGTACCCCGGCGCGGATTCGCGTGGTGCTGGGTTGGGATGACCCGAAAGCCGAACTCGACCTGCACATCATTACCCCCGACGGCCAACACGCGTTCTGGGCTCGCCCGGCGATGAGCAACGGCGGCGGTCTGGATCCGGACGGCGTCGATGGCCCCGGCCCGGAAATGTTCACCATGACCGCGCCGATGCATGGCACCTATCTGGTTTACGTGAACTATTGGGGCAACTTCGGCAGTGGCGGCTATAACTTCGATGAGACCAGCAACCAGAACGAGGTGATCACCTCGCAGATCAACCTGGTGCTCAACGAAAACACCGTCGACGAAAAACGCGAGACCTTCATCGTGCCCCTGCGGGCCATCGGTGACCTGCTGCTGGTCAAGACTTTCAACTATTAAGCATCCCGCTCCACGGATGACATCGGGTTTTGTGAACATGAGCGATAACACTGTTTCTCCGGCCGCTGACGCACCGGCTGCCAAACCTTCCCGGCGCTGGCCAGCCGTCCTGATCGGGCTGTGCCTGGTGGTCGGCGTTGCGGCCGGGTTGGGCTGGTTCATGCACAAACCCAAGGCGCCCCCGGCGGCGTTGGTCAGCGACAAACTGGGCATGAGCCGGCCGGACGGTCTGCTCGAAACCCATTCCTTGAGCCAGTTGCCCAAGGACTTGCTGGCGGTGCCGTTCCTCAAGGAAACCCTGACCGAAGATTTCGTCTTCTATTACGAAGCGCATGCCGATCGCCTCGGCTTGATCGGCAGTCTGCGGCGGATTATTTACGAACATGACCTGAAGTTGCAGGACAGTTTGATCGAGCAGCTCTTCGATCAACCGGCAGACGTGGCGTTGTGGCGTGGGGCGGATGGTCGCCTGAAAGACTTTTTGCTGGTGATGGATCGCGGTGGGCTGGCCAAGGTGCTGGAGCCTTTGGCCAAAGTCGCGCTGGATGATTCGCAGTTGACCAAGCTCGGTGACGTGAAAGTCGGCGCTGACGATGTGGCGCTCTATCAACTCAACTACAACGCCAGCAAAGCCCTGGTGTTCGCCTCCCACGGCGACAAACTGGTGGTGCTGTCGAACCCGACCAAACTCTACGATGCGGAAAGCGGCTCATCGGAAGAGCCAGGCAGCGTTTCGACCAAGGCCATCGCCGCGTTGCTCAATGGCGACAAACTGTTCCCCGAAGCCTTCGGCCTGCCACCGCGCACGCCCGAGGTGAAACAACGCCTGTCGGTGAATTCCAGCGTCCTGGCCATGGGATACCAGCGTTTCATCCCGAACTTCGCCGGCCTGCGCTTCGACATGGACGACAAGGGCTGGCACAGCTTCCTCGCCATGGACGAACTGGACGACCAGCCGGACTTCGATTTCAAACCGATCTGGCAAGCCATGCCGATGGGCGCCAGCGCCTGTGTGGCGCTGCCGCTCGCCGCCGAACAACAGAAACCATTGCTGGTAAAACTCGGCGCCGAAGAAACAGTGGCCCAGGCCCTGACCGAACACATGGCCGGTGCCGCCGGCCTGTGCTGGTACGCCGATTCGCGGTTGTACACGCCGCTGTTGGTGGCCAGCCTGAACGATGATGACAGCGCCAAACTCGACGGCGACCTGGGCAACCTGTTCAGCTCGATGGTCGGTGCCTACGAAGGCAACGTCGAAGAGCACGCATTCCCGGTGGTCGAGAAACAGGAAGGCCCAACCCACCAATGGCAGCGCCAGGTCAGCTCCAACTTCGGCCCTTACAAGGCCAAAGACGCCGAGCAACCGGATGCGATCACCGGGAAGGCGTTCATGAAAGTCAGCTTGGCGCGCCACGGTTCGACGCTGCTGTTTTCCCTCGACGACAAGCTCGTGGACAAGGCCCTCGGTACTCTCGACAAACGCTTCCCGCCGATGGCCGACGTGGTGCCGAAAGACCTGCTGATGCCGGTCTACTTCGGCCCGGATTCGATGGCGCAACTGATGCAACAGGAAACCCTCGACAGCCTGCCGCAGGACATGGAACCGGTGTTTTACAACGCTGCGCAAACCTACCTGATCCCGAAACTGCGCAAGCTCGGCGGCTACGGCAAATACGCCCTGACCTTGCCCGAAGGCAGCGAACCCGATGGCCACTGGCAATGGCTGCCGCTGGAATGGAAAGCCCTGTGACAGCACTCATCCGAGGCCTCGGCTTGCTGGCGTTGCTGCTGGGCACCCGGGCATTTGCCACTGAGGCGCCGCCGCTGGACGTGCAGCAATCCCAGGTGTTCCGCGCCTGGTTCGTGCGCATCGCCCAGGAACAACTGACCCAAGGTCCGAGCCCGCGCTGGTATCAACAGGACTGCGCGGGCCTGGTCCGTTTCGCCGCCAACGAAGCGCTGAAAGTTCATGACGACAAATGGCTGCGCAGCAATGGCCTGTCCAACCGCTACCTGCCGCCGGAACTGCAACTGAGCGAGGCCCAACGCGGCCTCGCCCAGCAATGGCAGCAGGGCGGCGGCAAGGTCGGGCCGTACGTCAACGCGATCAAACTGATTCAGTTCAACAGCCATTTGGTCGGCCGCGATCTGGCGCAAGCCCGGCCCGGTGACCTGATGTTTTTCGATCAGGGCGACGACCAGCACCTGATGATCTGGATGGGCCGTTACATCGCCTATCACACCGGCACCACCACCCCGACTGACAACGGCATGCGCTCCGCAAGCCTGCAGCAACTCATGACATGGAAGGACACCCGATGGATACCCGACGCAGCCAACCCCAACTTCATCGGCGTCTATCGACTGAACTTTCTCTCCCAATGATCGGTGCCCGCATGCTGCGTTTTCTGCCTCTGCTGTTGGTCTTAGTGTTGCCTTTTTCGGAGGTCAACGCCGAAGACACCGTCGAGCCAAGCGGCTACACGCCGGTGGCCGGTGAAAGCTTTTTCCTGCTGGCCGACAGCAGTTTTGCCAGCGACGAACAGGCGATGGTTCGCCTCGAAGCGCCCGGCCGCGACTACCGTCGGTTCCGCATGGAGCCTTACGGCGGCGCCGACATTCGCGTGTACCGCATCGACAAGCCGCTGGATTTTCTCAAGCGCCAAAAGAACCTGCACCGCGTGGTCAGCGACGGCCAGTTCAAGGGCGAAGGCCTGTCGAACACCCTCGCGTATTTGTGGGACAACTGGTATCGCAAATCCCGTCGCGTGATGCAGCGAGCGTTCTCCTACGAATCGCGCAAACAAGTCACCGAGGAAGTCCCGGAACTGAAGATGGGCGCCGCGATGGCCGCGCCAACGCCTTACGACGCTCAGCCGCAATTCGCGCTGATTCCGGGCTTGCCGGTGGTCAGCCAATTCCGCTATCCGCTGTGGCAAGCAAAACCGATCCAGCCGCCGGAAGGCGTTAACCTGGCCGGTTCTTCCAGCGAGTTCGTCAGTGTCTCGCCGGGCAACGTTTACATTCCTTTGGGCAACCTGAAACCGGGTCTGTACCTGGTGGAAGCGCTGATCGGCAAGTACCGTGCGACCACCATGGTCTTCGTCTCCAACACCGTGGCCGTGAGCAAGATTGCCGGTGATGAACTGCTGGTATGGGCCGCGCGCAAACACCAAGGCAGTTCGGTGCCGAAGGTGAATGTGCTGTGGACCGATGGCCTCGGCGTGATGAGCAGTGGCGCCACCGATGCCGATGGTTTGCTGCGACTGAAACACGTCAGCCCCGAGCGTTCGTTCGTGATCGGCGAGGACGAAGAGGGCGGGGTGTTTGTCTCCGAAAACTTCTATTACGACAGCGAAATCTACGACACCAAACTCTATGCCTTCACCGACCGGCCGCTGTATCGGCCGGGGGATTGGGTGTCGCTGAAAATCGTCGGTCGTGAGTTCAAGAACGCCCGCGACTCTGTGCTGCCGACTGCGGCCGACGTCAACGTGACCGTGCTCGATGCCACCGGCACGGCGCTGCAATCGCTGGCGCTGAAACTCGATTCCAAGGCGGGCACTCAAGGTCGGTTCCAGTTGCCGGACAACGCTGTGGCGGGCGGTTACGAGCTGCGTTTCAGCTACAAGGATCAGGCCTACAGCAGCGCCTTCCGCGTCGCCGAATACATCAAGCCGCACTTCGAGATTTCCCTGAACCTGGCCAAGCAGGACTACCGCACCGGCGAACCGGTGAAGGGCAGCCTCGTGCTGCTGTACCCGGACGGTAAACCGGTGGCCAACGCCAAGTTGAGCCTGAGCCTGCGCGCCCAACAACTGTCGATGGTCGACAACGAACTGCAATACCTCGGGCAATTCCCGGTTGAGTTGACCAGCACCGAACTGACCACCGATTCCAAGGGCAACGCGACGCTGGATCTGCCGGCTGCCGAGAAGCCGAGTCGCTACATGCTCACCGTGTTCGCCAGCGACGGCGCGGCGTATCGGGTCAAGACCACCAAGGAAATCCTCATTGACCGCGGCGCGGCGAGTTTCAGCCTGCATGCGCCTCAGCGGTTCAGTGCGGTGGGTGACAAGGTTGCGTTCAGTTATTTGAATGAAGGCGGCAGCGAGCAAAGTAAAGCAGTCACGCCAAGCAGCTACAGTTGGGTGCGCCTGGAAGACCAGAGCACCGGCGAAGGCAAGCTCGCCGCGAAAGATAAAGGCTTCACCTTGGCCTTCGACCGTCCGGGTACTTACAACCTGACGTTGAAGGATGACCATGGTCGCGTGGTGGGAGCCACCGGTCATTCGGTCACTGGCGACGGCGTCAAAGCCGTGCCGGGCACCGTGGAAATCGTCCTAGATAAACCCGAGTACAAGGCTGGCGACGAAGCCCTCGCATTGATCACGTTCCCTGAGCCGATCAGCGATGCACTGCTGTCGCTGGAGCGCGACAAGGTCGAGGCCACAGCGCTGCTGTCCAAGGGCGGCGACTGGCTGAAGATGGAAAAACTCAGCGAAACCCAATACCGCGCGCGGATCCCGGTGAAGGACAATTTTGCGCCGAACCTGACGTTCTCGGTGCTTTACACCAAGGGCGGTCAGTACAGCTTCCAGAACGCCGGCATCAAGGTGATCGCGCCGCAAATCGACGTGGCCATCGCCACCGACAAAGAGTCGTATCAGCCGGGCGATACCGTGTCGGTGGACTTGACCACGCAATTCGCCGGCAAGCCTGTTCCCGCGCACCTGACGGTCAGCGTGGTGGACGAAATGGTCTACGCGTTGCAACCGGAAGTCGCGCCGACCATCGACCAGTTTTTCTACCACCCGCGCCGCAACAACGTGCGCACCAGCGCCAGTCTGTCGTTCATCAGCTACGACGTGGCATTGCCGGGCAGCCCTGGCGCGCCGGGCAAAGCCAACCGTAGCGAGCGGGGCGTGAAAGTGCTGGAGCGGCCGCGTCGTGAAGACGTCGACACTGCCGCGTGGCAGCCGGAATTGCTCACCGACGCCAACGGCAAAACCCGTTTCACCTTCAAGATGCCGGACTCGCTGACCCGCTGGCGCATCACCGCCCGGGCCATCGCCGATGACGGTCAGGTCGGGCAGAAAAAGCAATTCGTACGCTCGGAAAAACCGCTGTACCTGAAGTGGAGCGGGCCAACCAAATTCCGCACAGGCGACAAACCTGATCTGGGTGTGTTCGCTTTCAGTCAGGCCGAGAAACCGGTCAAGGCTGAGCTGGTGATTCATTACGCTGGCGCCGAACAACGCGTCCCCATGACGCTGAATAACGGCATCAACTACATCGCGCTGCCAGCGTTCGCGTTGGCCAGTGGCGAGTGGACAGCTGAGCTGGTGCTGGACGGCAAAACGGCTGATGCATTGGCTGTGCGGCTGATCGCGACCGGCGAAGGTTGGCAGGTGACCCAGAGCCAAAGCCTGGACGTGGCCAGCGGTGATACGCCGCTGACTTTGCCGGCAGATGCGAGCGATATTCGCCTGCGTCTGGACGACAGTCCACAAGCGCTGTTCCGCTCGGCACTCGACGATCTGTTGAGTTATCCGTACGGCGGCGTCGAACAAACGGCCAGTCGTTTGCTGCCGCTGAGCATCGCGTATCCGACCTTGTCGTCGAACCCACAGATCCGTGATCGCTTGCGCCTGATCATGCAGAACAGCCGTCTACGCCTGGTGCAAATGGCCGGGCCTTCGGCGAGCTTCACCTGGTGGGGCATGGACGGTGAGCCGGATGCATTCCTCACGGCTTACGCTTACTACGCCGACTGGCACGCCAGTAAAGTGCTGGAGTTGAGCCTGCCGCCGGAGCATTGGCAGCGGGTGCTGGAGGTTTATTCGAAGCAGGCCAAAAACACACCGCTGTTGCAGCGGGCGCTGATTCTGTCGTTCGCCAAACAGATGCAATTGCCGGTGAACACCTTGCTCAGCGGTTTGATGGATGATCTGTCGAAAGCGGGCGAGGGCAATGCGGCGAACCTGATGGACGATGGCGAAGACAGCATCGTCATGAGCGATCCGGATTCGGCGCTCGGTCTGGCTGCTGCTCGTGCATTGACTGCCTCGTTGGCGAAGCAATCGAAGGTGACTCTGCCGGACGCATTCAGTCGTCAATTGCCAGACGCGCAACAACGATTGGCGGTCAGTTCGCAGCCGTTTGCCGAAGCCTTGAACCTGTCGCTGCAAGCCTTTGATCAGGCTCGCGCGGTAGCGTTGTTGCAGCGTTTGCTGCCACAGCAATCGACCCTGGAACGTGCGTTGGCGCTGACATGGTTGCAACGCAGCATCGAGCAGGCCTCGCCGACCATCGCGCTGGCACCGGGTGAAGGCTGGAAGAAAAAATACGGTGATACCGGGGAGACTTATTGGACGTGGCAGGGGGCTTCGCCAGTGCCAGCAGTGCTGTCGCTGACCGGTGCGCAAGAGCGTCCGTTGCGAGCGGCTTTGAGTTTCCAGACCAAGCAACCGCTGGTAGATCCGATGGCCGTGACCATCACCCGTCGCCTGTCGCGTCTGGTGCCGGGCGACGAAGCCTTCACCTTCAAACTGGAGGCGGTCGGCAACAAACCGTTGTCCAGCGACAGCCTGTATCTGGACGAAGTGATCATCACCAGCAAAGCGGCCAAACCGCTGCGCTACGGCATGCTTGAAGTGCCGCTGCCACCGGGCGCCGATGTCGAGCGCACCACGTGGGGTATCAAGCTGATGGGCAAGGCAGGGACCGAACCGTCCGCGTTGGAGAAAGCGCGTTTCGAGCCGGGACAAATGGCTTACGCGATTCCGGTCGACGCCTTGAGTGGCGAGTTGCGTCTGCGTCATCTGGTGCGCTTCTCGCAGAAAGGCCAGTTCAACCTGCCGCCGGTGCGTTTCACTCAGGTCTACGCGCCACAGCATCAGGCGCAAGAGCAAAAAACGGCGCTCGGCCAGGTCACGGTCAACTGACATGACCCGGCGTTTGCTCTGGTGGTGGCTGTGTCTGATTCCTGCGCTGGCGACAGCGCAGGAGGAGCCGCTGCGGCTGGCTTTTAAAGGTGAGTTGCTGTCGTTGAGCCGGACTCAGGTGATCGCGCGCGAGCCGTTGCCGGCTGATTTGCAGACTCCGCTGGGCAGTGTGTGGAAGTTGTTTGTCTACGGCTGGCTGGTGGATACCGGTGCCCATGAGCCAGCTTACGAATGTCGCGGTCAGTCGAAAGATGAAGTTTATTGCTGCACGGCGGGCGGCAAGATTGAGCGCGATCAGGCGTTGGTGAAGTCTTGCGGTTTGTATTTTGAACCGCAGCGGCTGGGCATTGCTCGCGCTGACTGGCGCACGTATTGGCAGGCGCGGCAGGCACCGGAGTGGTTACTGGATTTGGCTTCGTTGCAGCCTTCCACGCGCGTGTCAGTGACTGAGTTGCTGCGAATGCTGGCCGTGATGCCGGCGCAGGATCAAGCGCGGCGGGTGCTGCTGGATGTGGTATTGAATGCGGCTGACGGCAATGTTGTGGGCGAACTCGGTGGCCGGTTGCGGGTGAAAACCTGGAGCTGGTTGGGGGATCAGGACCCTTCGTCGCGTCAGGGTGGTTTTGCCGGGTGGACGGCGGACGGTACGCCGATTTGGGCCGGTGGACGTGGGACCAGTCAAATGGTCTTGCGTCACTACGGTGGGGCGTTGGCTTCGGTGTTGCCGGTGGATTGGCCTTCGGAGGCGGGACGCTGTGTCGAGGTGGGGCTGTTTTCACGCTATCCCGTCCGACGCGTTCTGGCGGGGGATCGTGTTGTTGAATCCGGGCCCTTGCAAGGCGACTACCGCGTCGAATTCACCAACGGCAATCAACTCGATATCCACAGCGACGGCGAACTGTTTTTGGTCAAAGACAAACTGATCGCCCGTCTGGACCGCGAAGAGTACGTCGCCCGCGTCCTCCAGCGCGAAGCCAGATCCGAACCCGCCGAGGCCGCCAAAGCCCTGGCCATCGCGATCCGCACGTACCTGCTGCAAAACGCCACCCGCAACGGCAACTGCCTGAGCATCGACGACAGCAGCAGCCGACAACGCGTCGCGCCACGTCCAGCTACCGCCGAATCACGCAACATCGCCGCCTGGACCAGCGACCTGGTCCTCGCCGGCAGCACCGTCACCTACCACTCCGACCAGCCCGGCCCGGACAAGCTCTCCTGGCAGCAAGCCGTCGAACAAGCCAACGCTGGCCAACGCTACGACGCCATTCTGCTCCACGCCTACCCTCGCGCCAGCCTCAGCCGCTGGGACAATCCAGTCGCTTCCTGCGAAGCACTCCCCGCCGCGCAGGACTGGCTGCTGAACCAACGCCGCGGCTGGCGTCCGCGGTTGGAAAGCGAGGTTGGCTACAACGAAGTCAGCACCTTCGCCGTCTGCCGCCTGGCCTTCGGCCGCCCCTACGTCGACCGCGAACGCCAGCGCATCTACGTGCGCGGTGTGTTGTCGCTGCAAGACCGCCTCGACCTGACCCACGAATACCTGCACCTGGCCTTCGAAGCACACCCCAACGGCCAGGATGAAACCTACATCGAAGGGCTCGCCCGCCACCTCTTGCTGGAATAGGCCATGAAACTCCGTTATCCACAGGTCTTCCTGTTCCTCTGCTCCTTTTGCGTATGGCCGACGACGTTCGCCGCCGAAAGCGCCGCCAAACTCGACACACCCGTTGGCGGCTGGCGCACCGGCGCGCCTGAAGGCGAAGGCGAAAGCTTTCGCCAGATCGTTAACTACCCGGCCTCCTCGGTGAACACCCCAGTCGGCCAAGCCAATACCGCCCGCATCACCGGGCAAATCAACGCGACGCCCAAGTCCGGTGAGCCGGGCCGGTTGATCGTCAACGGCGTCAGCATGCCGCTGAAGATTGATCCTGCCGGCCGTTTTGATCGCCCGTTCTCGTTTCCCAACGGCAGCAACAGCGTCGAAGTCCGCAGCCCCGATGGCCAGCAACGGCATCGCACGCAATTCCTGAACGCCAGCGGCGGGGCGACTCCGGCGAAGTTGCGGGTGCTACTGGCTTGGGACAGTGATGGCACCGACCTCGACTTGCACCTCATCACCCCCGACGGTGCCCACATCTGGTACGGCGACCGCGTTGCTCCCAATGGCGCTGCGCTCGATGTTGACGTGACGACGGGCTATGGGCCGGAAATCTTCGCCATGCCGGCGCCGATCAAAGGCCAATACCTCGTCTATGTGAACTACTTTGGGGGCGGGTATCGCAGTGATGATGAGGGGCAGGAGGAGGCAGTTCAGCCGCTGACGACGGCGCAAGTCACGGTGATTACAGAGGAAGGGACGCCGAACGAGAAGATGGAAACGTTTCTGGTGCCGATGCGGGCGGTGGGGGAGTTGACGTTGGTTAAGGGGTTTAGTTATCCGTGAGGAAATAGCCTCAGCAGTGCTGAGACTATTAAATTGGTCAGCAGGTTGCTGACCAATTGCATGAATGGTGACGCTGACTCAAAACGCAGGCATTAAAAAGCCGGCTTGTGGCCGGCTTCTCGGGGACTGGCTTGGTTCATTTTTGGTAAACCGCGCCAGCCTTCAAAACGTACACCCGGATCTTGCGTCCGGCTGTGGGACTCGGCGAGAAAATCATCTGCCTTGTCGGTGCGATCTGACGCCGCGAGGCGGGTCGATGCGCAAATGTGGGGCGCAGCATACTGATTTTTTTGCAGAATTCCCAGCGTGGCGTGCGCCCTAGAGCGATTGCGGTTACGTGTAGCAGCGGGCTGCGCCAGCTGCTACACAGTTATGTGTTTACAGAAAAGGTATGGGTGGCCTGCGTTTATTCAGGGTCGACCACCAGAACACCCATCCCAGAACCCTTATGTTTTGTTCTTCGATTTGTGGAGGTCTGAAAACTTCATCCGGGTATTCGGAGCTGTTGTGGCTGCGCATGCGTATCGCGTTGCCTGGTACCCGGCTCAGGTATTTGATGCGCAACATGCCGTCGTGCTCGATTGCGTAAATCTCTCCGTCGACAATTTGCGTGAGCCCGCGGTCGATGGCGACGATGGAGCCATCTTCAATTTTTTCGGCCATGCTGTTGCCAACCATGCGGGCGCAGATAGCATCGGCGTGGTTGATTTCCAGGGAGTCAAGATCGCTGCGCGGCAGACGGATCGATTCGCTGGGGTCTTTGATGACATGGGTTTTGTCGGAGCCGGGGGCAGTGGTCGCTTCTTTGTAAAAGGGTAGTTCGATGTCGACTGGGTCGATGACCCGATAGGTGCCCCGGATTGATTGGGCGTCGAAGGTATTGCCGGAGGCATCGATCAGATGCAATTCCCTGGCGTCTTGCGGTCCTTCGCCGGTTTTCAGCCATTCAGTGTTCACGGACAGTCTTCTGGCGACATCTTCCATGCGGTAGTCAGGAACTCCGCGGGTATACCAGTTATGGACAGTTTGAGGGTCGGAAATACCCAGGAATTCGGCAAATCTCGTTGTCGTGATTTGTAGCTCTCTCAGGAGCATTCTGAATCGTGGGCCGCAGGTTTTGTTCTTTTTCATAAACACGAGTCTAGCCGTGCGGCATAAGGCTTTGATTCAACAAAACGTTCAAATCTGGCGTGAAATTTAAGTCCTGATGTAAGACGTCTTTTGTAAAAATTAAACAAGAAAAAACCGGTTTGCCCGCCAGTTAAATGTGCTGTTGAAGGTGATTTTCAAACGCCCACAAAAAACCCCGGATCAACCGGGGTTCTTCGTTACAGCCGTTCGTGAGAGACGGCTATCAGCCTTTATAGGCAGCAACCGACTTCATGATCTCGGTGCGAGCGGCTTCTGCGTCGCCCCAACCTTCGATTTTCACCCATTTGCCTTTTTCGAGGTCTTTGTAGTTCGCGAAGAAGTGCTCGATCTGCTGGATCAGCAGCTGTGGCAGGTCGCTGCATTCCTTCACGTCGACGTACAGCTGGGACAGCTTGTCGTGTGGCACTGCGATGACTTTGGCATCGCCGCCGCCGTCGTCGGTCATGTGCAGGATGCCGATTGGACGGGCGCGGATAACCGAACCTGGAGCAACCGGGTAAGGGGTCACGACCAGCACGTCGAGGGGGTCACCGTCGTCAGCCAGGGTGTTCGGGATGAAACCGTAGTTGGCCGGGTAGAACATCGGGGTGGCCATGAAACGGTCAACGAACAGGCAATCGCTGTCTTTGTCGATTTCGTATTTGATCGGGGCGTGGTTGGCCGGAATCTCGATCGCGACGTAGATGTCGTTCGGCAGGTCTTTGCCAGCCGGAATCTTGCTGTAGCTCATTGGGCGGTGCCCCCGTTAGTTGACCAAAAACACTTGGCCGGATTGACCAAAAAGTGGCGGCGATTATAGGCATATTCCGCCGCCGTTGCTATGTACCAGAGGTCGTAGAGACCTTAGTCGTGTGCCTGATAGACCGGGTCTTCGGCCAGAAGTTGCCGCAGCCGGGCCAGAGGGTCCTGACGATAAAACATCTTCAGCTGCTCATAGACCTGAGGATACGCCTCGTGCAGCAAATCCGGGGCGCTGAAGAAATATTCGCTGGTGACCGCGAAGAATTCGGCCGGGTTTTCCGCAGCGTACGGGTCGATGGTTGTGTCTGCGTCGGGATTGCGATCCAGTTGCCGATCAAGGTCGTCGTAGGCCTCTTGCATGACCTTGGCCCAGTCGCTGACCCGCATGTCGGCGTGCAGCGGCGGCAGGCCGTTGGCGTCGCCGTTGAGCATGTCGAGTTTATGCGCGAGTTCGTGGATCACCAGGTTATAGCCTTCCCAGCCACCGCTGGCCATCACGCCGGGCCACGCGAGGATGATCGGGCCTTGCTGCCAGGCTTCGCCGCTGTGTTCGCCGTCCCATTCGTGCTCGACGCCGCTGGCATCGCGATGGCGCTGGGGGCTGAGAAAGTCGTCGGGGTAGAGGACGATTTCGTGGAAACCCTGATACCAGTTCAGATCGCCCAGGTGTAGCAACGGCAATTGCGCCTGGGCGGCAAGCAGCAGGCGCTGTTCCTGGTGGAGTTCGACGCCGGGCAGGGCGGTCAAATGTTTGTCCTGGAGGAACAGCACGCTGGCTTCACGCAGCCACCGGTCTTCAGCGGCGCTGAGGCCATCGAGAAAACTCAGGTGATGGCGCACCCGCTGCCACATGTCGTCGGCAATCGGATGTTTGGCCAAGGTGCGCCGGCGACGCCAGGCGCTAAGGGACCACATGGTGAATCAGCGCGATTGGGCTTTGGACGCGGCGTTAGCAAGGCGACTGCGGATCATGCCGATGATCATCGGCACCAGCGACAGCAGGATGATGCCCACGACCAGCAGCGACAGGTTTTGCTTGATGAACGGTACGTTGCCGAAGAAGTAACCGAGGGTCACCAGGCCACCCACCCACAGAATAGTGCCGAGGACGCTGAAGGCGAAGAAACGCGGGTAGGGCATTTTGGCCACGCCGGCGACAAACGGTGCAAAGGTGCGAATGATCGGCATGAAACGCGCCAACGTCACCGTTTTGCCGCCGTGTTTATCGTAGAAGTCGTGGGTTTGCTGCAGGTAGTCGCGGCGGAAGATTTTCGAGTTCGGGTTACTGAACAAACGCTCACCCGCCGTTCGTCCGATCAGGTAGTTGGTGCTGTCGCCAAGGATTGCCGCCAGCATCAGCAGGCCACCCAGCAGCACCGGGTCCATGCCGCCGCCGGCGGCAACTGCGCCAGCGATGAACAGCAGGGAATCGCCCGGCAGGAATGGCATCACCACCAAGCCGGTTTCGCAGAAGATCACCAGGAACAAAATGGCGTAAATCCATGGCCCGTAGTTGGTTACCAGCAAATCGAGGTACACATCGAGATGCAGAATAATGTCGAGCGGGTTGAAATCCATGGAGAGCACCTGTGGTGACGGCCCGACTCGGCAGGCCTGTGCGGATGACTTCGCGAAAGCCTACAGACGGGTGTAGTTTTTCTTACAAGCCGGAAGGTCGGCATTATACGGGCTGACAGGTGAAAATCGCGTTGAGTTTGTAGCGGGGGATGTCCAGGGAGCCACACCGGATGGAGTGGTGCAATCGATTCCTGTGGGAGCGAGCTTGCTCGCGATTCAGGCACCTCGGTGTATCAGTCATCCCGAGGAGAAGCTATCGCGAGCAAGCTCGCTCCCACAATGTTCGATGCGGATCAGAGCTCGTCGCTGATCGGCAACACGTAGTTCTTGAACTCGGTGTCTTCCTTGAACCCGATGGATTCGTAGGTTTTCCGCGCGACTTCGTTGTTGCTGCTGGTGGAAACGCGCATGCGTACAGCGTTGGTTTCCTTGGCCATTTTCTTTGCGGTGCGGATGAGGTTGTCGGCCACCAACTGGCGGCGGGCCTCTTCGGCGACGTAGATGTCGTTGAGAATCCACACGCGCTTAAGCGAAAGGGACGAAAAGCTCGGATATAACTGACAGAAACCCATCAGTTTGTTGCTGTCGTCATCGGCCAGGGCCAGGTAGATCACCGACTCCTTGCGACGCAGGCGCTTTTCAAGGAACGCCCGGGACGAGTCCGGATAAGCCAGGGAGCCATAAAACTCGCGATATTTGACGAACAACGGGGTCAACAGGTCCAGGTGTTCGAGGGTCGCTTGAATAATCCGCATGGTAGGTCTCGTCTTCAAGTGGCTGTCTTCACGTACTGTGACGGCGAACGGTTCTCACTCGGGCGGCCGTGTTTCGATCCTGCCTGAAACTGGATCAGAAACGCAATGCGGAAACGGTTCAGGCATCCGACGAACTCAGTAGGAAATTACCTTTCATGCCTGCTCCAGCGTCCGACTCGAGTGTCTGAACTTGAGCCTCGTCCTTCAGATTGACCCCTGACAACTGTCGCCGACAGGCTTCGCGCATTAAATACAGCAAACGGTGTGCCGCCATGCCGTAACTCAGGCCTTCGAGCCGGACATTGGAGATGCAGTTGCGATAGGCGTCCGTCAGCCCGACCTTTGGATTGTAGGTGAAATATAGCCCCAGGCTGTCCGGGGAGCTGAGACCAGGGCGTTCGCCGATCAGGATCACCACCATTTTTGCACCCAGCAGTTCACCGATCTCGTCGGCTACGGCGACCCGGCCCTGTTCCACCAGAATGACCGGTGAGACGGACCAGCCGTCGCTCACAATCTGATCTTCCATCCGCGCCAGAAACGGCAGGGTATGGCGATGAACGGCCAGCGCCGACAACCCGTCAGCAACGACAATGGCCAAATCGACACCGCCGGGATTGGCCAATGCGTAATCGCGCAGTGCCTGAGCCGACTCTTCACTCAACTTTCGCCCCAAATCGGGGCGTTGCAAATAACTGTTCCGGTCCGTAGCGGCGCTGTGTAGCAGCAAACTGGCGCGCCCGCGTTCAGCCAGTTGTGAGCTGAGCCCCGCATGGTCGAACGGCAAGTGCACCGCATCCCGCGCCTGAGCGTGGGCGTACTGGAAATCCAGTTGCGCGCTGGTCGGCATGCTGGTGCCGGTTCTACCCAAGGCGATCCGCGCCGGCGTCAGGCGACGCAGTTCCAGCAACGGGTTCTGTGGGTCAACGGGTGGTTTATCCATTTCAACACTCATCCCAGTTGCCCCATCGCTTGGCGGAAAGCCGGCGGCAGGCTGTCGCCGAAGTGAATCTTGCCGTCCGCCTGGGTGAAAATACCCATTCTCGCCAGCCATTGTTCGAATTCCGGCGCCGGTTTCAGGCCCAGGGTCTGACGGGCGTAAAGGGCGTCGTGGAACGAGGTGGTCTGGTAGTTGAGCATGATGTCATCGGAGCCGGGGATGCCCATGATGAAGTTGATCCCGGCCACGCCCAACAGGGTCAGCAGGGTGTCCATATCATCCTGGTCGGCTTCGGCGTGGTTGGTGTAACAGATGTCGCAACCCATGGGCACGCCCAGGAGCTTGCCGCAGAAGTGGTCTTCGAGGCCGGCGCGGATGATCTGTTTACCGTTGTAGAGGTATTCCGGGCCGATGAATCCTACGACGGTGTTCACCAGGAACGGTTTGAAATGTCGCGCCACAGCGTAGGCGCGGGTTTCGCAGGTCTGTTGATCGATGCCGTGGTGGGCGTTGGCTGACAGGGCGCTGCCTTGGCCGGTCTCGAAATACATCAGATTCTGGCCCAGCGTGCCGCGATTCAGGCTCAAACCGGCGTCGTAGCCTTCCTGCAGCACGTTCAGGTTGATACCGAAACTGGCGTTGGCCGCCTCGGTGCCGGCGATCGACTGGAACACCAGGTCCAGCGGAACGCCGCGATTTATTGCCTCGATGGACGTGGTGACATGAGTCAGCACGCAGGCCTGGGTTGGAATCTCGTAGCGCTGGATGATCGCGTCGAGCATTTCCAGCATGGCGCAGATGGAAGCGATGCTATCGGTGGCCGGGTTGATGCCGATCATCGCGTCGCCGTTGCCGTACAGCAGGCCATCCAAAATGCTCGCGGCGATGCCGGCCGGTTCATCGGTGGGGTGATTGGGTTGCAGGCGTGTGGATAACCGGCCGCGTAAACCCATCGTTCCGCGGAATTTTGTTACAACACGGATTTTTTGCGCCACCAGCACCAGATCCTGCACGCGCATGATCTTCGACACGGCAGCGGCCATTTCCGGGGTCAGGCCGGGCGCGAGGGCGCGCAGGCTCTGTTCGTCGGCTGCATCGCTGAGCAGCCAGTCGCGAAAGCCGCCGACGGTGAGGTGGCTGACGGCGGCGAATGCTTGTTTGTCGTGAGTGTCGATGATCAGTCGGGTGACTTCATCGGCCTCGTAAGGAATGAGTACTTCTTGCAGGAAGTGGCTGAGCGGGATGTTGGCGAGGGCCATCTGCGCGGCCACACGCTCACCATCGTTGAGGGCGGCGACGCCGGCCAGAAAGTCCCCGGAACGCGCCGGACTGGCCTTGGCCATGACCTCCTTGAGGCTCTCGAAGCGATAGGTCTGGGCGCCGACGGAATGGGCAAATGCGGCCATGGGACGGAGTCCTCCTGATTCTATAAACAACTCAAATACACCACCGAACCCCTTGTGGGAGCGGGCTTGCTCGCGAAAGCGGAGTGTCATCCAGTACATGTGTCGGATGACACAC
>NZ_JAGYGJ010000049.1:0-48247 GCF_019947405.1 Pseudomonas sp. GL-B-26
AGTAATCCATCTCCACAACCAAACGGATCGCCTCCGCTTTTTCCTCAGATGTAACAACCCGATATCCCATGATGATTCCTAAAGTCGACGCTCCTACATCATGGTCCAAAAATATTCGACCACTACAGGCTCACTCCTACATATGGAATGCGTTCCCTTGTAGGAGTGAGCCTGCTCGCGATGGGGCCCTCACACCCACTGAAGATTTCAGCCTTTCCAACATACAGAAACAATTAAGCAGCCCTTCGGCTGCTCGATAAACTGTGCCCGTTACGTTTACGTTACCGTGATGCTGGCCCTGTACGTGGCCTTTCTCCACGGCAACGTGCCATCACGCTACTCACCTACACACTTTTTGCCGCCAAAGCTACGCACCAATTTGGCGCGCATCCTCAGCTCGTCGCCCTTTCCTGGATCAGAATCCACGGCGAAACGACCACTGCCCACAGCTCCGGATCGCGTTCGAAAAGATCCAGCGCCCGCGTTTCAGACAGCTTGGCGACCTTGTCGGCGGCCAGCCAGGCAGCCACTTTCTTGCCTTCATCGGTCGCGACTGCCTCCGCTGCAGCAATCAAATCCAGACCGGGGTCGACCCACAATAGGGCACCCTTGGCGAAGAACGGCTCCAGCTCCTTCCAGGTAATAGATGCGGTTTCACCAAGCAGCTTGGCATAGAGGGTGCTAGGTTCTTGAGTCATGGGTCCTGTCCGGAAAAGAAATCGACGTCATCATAACGTTGGTGGACTGGCAGAAAAACCCGGATGCAATTGAGTTACCGATTGAAAACAGCAGGAAAGCCAAGGATTGCTGATATTTCAGCTATAACCCCCGCCGCCATTCTGTCTTTTTCTTTCAAAAAAGCGACACCCTCTGATTTTGCCCCCTGGCGCCAGCTTCCCAGGCTAACAATTGGCGCTCTACACTGTACCGGTACAGTTGCCGGGGGCATTTTCCGGAGGATATCGAAGATATCTGACCCGGTTCTGCTGCTACGGCGCCAGGACTATAAAAACTACAACAGTAAGAGTGGAGCACTATGACTAAGGCTACTAAGCAGATTTCCAAACTGTTTGCCGCTATGGTTCTGGCCGGGGTTGCCAGCCATTCGTTCGCAGCTGACACCATCAAGATCGGCATCGCCGGCCCTAAAACCGGCCCTGTAGCCCAATACGGCGACATGCAGTTCAGTGGCGCCAAAATGGCCATCGAACAGATCAACGCCAAAGGCGGCGTAGACGGCAAGAAACTCGAAGCCGTTGAATACGATGACGCCTGTGATCCAAAACAAGCGGTAGCGGTCGCGAACAAAGTCGTCAACGACGGCGTCAAGTTCGTGGTCGGTCACCTGTGCTCCAGCTCCACCCAACCGGCTTCGGACATTTACGAAGACGAAGGCGTGATCATGATCACCCCGGCTGCCACCAGCCCGGACATCACCTCCCGTGGTTACAAAATGGTGTTCCGCACCATCGGTCTGGACAGCGCCCAGGGCCCTGCCGCCGGTAACTACATTGCTGACTTCGTAAAACCGAAAATCGTTGCTGTTCTGCACGACAAACAGCAATACGGTGAAGGCATCGCCACCGCCGTGAAGAAAACCCTGGAAGGCAAAAACGTCAAGGTTGCCGTGTTCGAAGGCATCAACGCCGGCGACAAAGACTTCTCTTCGATGATCTCCAAGCTCAAGCAAGCCAACGTCGACTTCGTCTACTACGGCGGCTACCACCCGGAGCTGGGTCTGATCCTGCGTCAAGCCCAGGAAAAAGGCCTGAAAGCCAAGTTCATGGGTCCGGAAGGCGTGGGTAACGACTCCATTTCGCAGATCGCCAAAGACGCTTCCGAAGGTCTGCTGGTAACCCTGCCGAAATCCTTCGACCAGGATCCGGCCAACGTCGCCCTGGCTGATGCGTTCAAAGCCAAGAAAGAAGACCCGAGCGGTCCATTCGTGTTCCCGGCCTACTCGGCTGTGACCGTGATTGCCGACGGCATCAAGGCTGCCAAGAGCGAAGACGCTGCCAAAGTGGCTGAAGCCATCCACGCAGGCACCTTCAAGACTCCGACTGGCGACCTGAGCTTCGACGCCAAGGGCGACCTGAAAGACTTCAAATTTGTGGTTTACGAGTGGCACTTCGGCAAACCAAAAACTGAAGCCAAGCCTCAGTAAGGCGTTGCCTGACTGACTGCCAATAAAGCCCACGGCGTGCCGTGGGCTTTGTTTTACGAACGTATTGGGCCGCGCTGGCGTGATCCGCCAGTCTCCCCACCTGAAAATCTCAAAACCGTCATCAGCGGTTCGCTGGCAAACCTCGCGTTCGAAGTGGATGCAGATCCACGGGGCTCGAGCGGGAAAATGACTCCACCAGTGAAATGCGTATCAGGTTTTTAGGAGCGCTGTAATGCCTGACATCTATCACTTTTTCCAACAGCTGGTTAATGGTCTGACCATTGGCAGCACGTATGCCCTGATCGCCATCGGCTATACGATGGTTTACGGCATCATTGGAATGATCAACTTCGCCCACGGCGAGGTGTACATGATTGGCTCTTACGTGGCGTTCATCGCCATTGCGGGCCTGTCCATGATGGGACTCGACAGTGTTCCACTGTTGATGACCGCCGCTTTTCTCGCGACCATTGTCGTGACCAGTGCCTACGGTTACAGCATCGAACGGATCGCCTACCGCCCTTTGCGCGGCAGCAACCGTCTGATCCCGCTGATTTCCGCCATCGGCATGTCGATCTTCCTGCAGAACACGGTTCTGCTGGCGCAAGACTCCAAGGACAAATCCATCCCCAACCTGATCCCCGGTAACTTCTCCATCGGGCCAGGTGGCGCACAAGAAGTGCTGATTTCCTACATGCAAATCGTGGTGTTCGTGGTGACCTTTGTCGCCATGCTCGGCCTGACGCTGTTCATCTCCCGCTCTCGCCTGGGTCGCGCCTGCCGCGCCTGTGCCGAAGACATCAAGATGGCCAACCTCTTGGGTATCAACACCAACAACATCATCGCCCTGACCTTCGTCATCGGTGCCGCACTGGCAGCCATCGCGGCTGTGTTGCTGAGCATGCAATACGGCGTGATCAACCCGAACGCCGGCTTCCTGGTCGGTCTCAAGGCCTTCACCGCAGCGGTACTGGGCGGTATCGGCAGCATCCCCGGAGCGATGCTCGGCGGGATCGTGCTTGGGGTGGCGGAAGCCTTTGGTGCCGATATCTTCGGCGACCAGTACAAGGACGTCGTGGCGTTCGGCTTATTGGTTCTGGTGTTGTTGTTCCGGCCAACCGGCCTGTTGGGCCGTCCGGAGGTTGAAAAAGTATGACTAGGAATCTTAAACAGGCGTTGTTCAGCGCCTTGCTGGTGTGGGCCGTTGCCTACCCGGTACTCGGTCTGAAACTGACCATTGTCGGCATCAACCTCGAAGTCCATGGCACCAGCAACGCAACGCTGATCACCATCGCCGTGTGCTCGGTGCTGATGTTCCTGCGGGTGTTGTTCGATCAGCAGATCAGCTCGGCCTGGAAATCCTCGCCGAACATGCCGGTGATCCCGGCCAAGGCCAGTACTTTCCTGACCCTGCCGACCACTCAGCGCTGGATCATCATCGCGTTGATCATCGGTGCGCTGGTCTGGCCGTTCTTCGGCTCCCGCGGTGCGGTGGATATCGCCACGCTGGTGCTGATCTACGTGATGCTCGGCCTGGGCCTGAACATCGTGGTCGGTCTGGCCGGTCTGCTCGACCTCGGTTACGTCGGCTTCTATGCCGTCGGCGCCTACAGCTATGCGCTGCTGTCGCACTACTACGGTCTGAGCTTCTGGATCTGCCTGCCAATCGCCGGGATGATGGCGGCCACCTTCGGCTTCCTGCTCGGCTTCCCGGTCCTGCGTCTGCGCGGTGACTATCTGGCGATCGTGACGCTGGGCTTCGGTGAAATCATCCGTCTGTTCCTGCGTAACCTGACCGGCCTCACGGGTGGTCCGAACGGCATCAGCAACATCGAGAAACCAACGTTCTTCGGCCTGACCTTCGAACGTAAAGCCGCTGAAGGCCTGCAGACGTTCCACGAGTACTTCGGCCTGGAATACAACTCGATCAACAAGGTGATCTTCCTTTACCTGGTTGCGCTGTTGCTGGCGCTGTTTGCCCTGTTCGTGATCAACCGCTTGCTGCGCATGCCGCTGGGCCGTGCCTGGGAAGCGTTGCGTGAAGACGAAATCGCCTGCCGTGCGTTGGGTCTCAATCCTACAGTCATCAAGCTCTCGGCCTTCACCCTCGGTGCCTGCTTCGCCGGTTTCGCCGGCAGCTTCTTCGCCGCGCGTCAGGGCCTGGTGACACCGGAGTCGTTCACCTTCATCGAGTCGGCGACCATCCTCGCCATCGTGGTGCTGGGTGGCATGGGCTCGCAACTGGGCGTCGTACTCGCCGCCACGGTGATGATCCTGTTGCCGGAAATGATGCGTGAGTTCAGTGAATACCGCATGTTGATGTTCGGCGCCTTGATGGTGCTGATGATGATCTGGCGTCCTCAAGGACTGCTGCCCATGCAACGTCCTCACATGGAGCTGCGCAAATGAGCCGCGAGATCCTTAAAGTCGAAAATCTGAGCATGCGCTTCGGCGGTTTGCTGGCGGTCAACGGCGTAGCCCTGAGCGTGAAGGAAAAACAGGTCGTGGCATTGATCGGCCCCAACGGCGCCGGCAAGACCACCGTGTTCAACTGCCTGACCGGTTTCTACCAGCCGAGTGGTGGCAGCATCCTGCTGGATGGCGAGCCGATCGAAGGCCTGCCCGGCCACAAGATTGCCCTCAAAGGCGTGGTGCGCACCTTTCAGAACGTGCGGTTGTTCAAGGACATGACGGCGGTCGAGAACCTCTTGATCGCCCAGCACCGTCACCTGAACACCAACTTCCTGGCCGGTCTGTTCAAGACCCCGGCGTTCCGCAAGAGCGAGCGCGAGGCCATGGAGTTCGCCGAGTTCTGGCTGGACAAGGTCAACCTCAAGGCGTTCGCCAACCGTCCGGCCGGCACCCTTGCCTACGGTCAGCAACGTCGTCTGGAAATCGCTCGCTGCATGATGACCCGTCCGCGGATCCTCATGCTCGACGAACCGGCCGCCGGCCTGAACCCGAAGGAAACCGAAGACCTGAAGGCGCTGATCAGCATGCTGCGTGAAGAGCACAACGTCACCGTGCTGCTGATCGAACACGACATGAAACTGGTCATGAGCATTTCCGACCACATCGTCGTGATCAACCAGGGCACGCCTCTGGCCGACGGCACACCGGAACAGATCCGCGACAATCCCGAAGTGATCAAAGCCTACCTGGGGGAAGCGTAAATGCTGCAATTCGAAAACGTTTCCACCTTCTACGGCAAGATCCAGGCCCTGCACAGCGTCAACGTGGAAATCCGTCAGGGCGAAATCGTCACCTTGATCGGTGCCAACGGCGCGGGCAAATCCACCTTGCTGATGACGCTTTGCGGTTCGCCGCAAGCCCACAGCGGCAGCATCAAGTACATGGGTGAAGAGCTCGTGGGGCAGACCTCGGCGCAGATCATGCGCAAGAGCATCGCCGTGGTTCCGGAAGGTCGTCGGGTGTTTGCCCGCCTGACCGTGGAAGAAAACCTCGCCATGGGCGGATTCTTCACCGACAAGGGCGATTATCAGGAACAGATGGACAAGGTTCTCGGACTTTTCCCACGCCTGAAAGAACGCTTCGCCCAACGCGGCGGCACCATGTCCGGCGGCGAACAGCAAATGCTCGCCATCGGCCGTGCGCTGATGAGCAAGCCCAAGTTGCTGCTGCTCGACGAACCTTCGTTGGGCCTGGCACCGATCATCATCCAGCAGATCTTCGACATCATCGAACAGCTGCGAAAGGATGGTGTGACGGTGTTCCTGGTGGAGCAGAACGCCAACCAGGCGCTGAAAATTGCTGACCGTGCGTACGTTCTGGAGAACGGCCGGGTGGTGATGACAGGCACTGGGGAAGCGCTGCTGACTGATCCGAAAGTACGTGAAGCGTACTTGGGTGGTTGAGTCTTTGCGGTAAACAAAAAACGGCCTTTGGGCCGTTTTTTTATGTCTGCCCCCAAACCCGAAATCACTGAAGATCCCCTGTGGGAGCGGGCTTGCTCGCGAACGCGGAGTGCCATTCAGCATTCATGTCGACTGATACTCCGCCTTCGCGAGCAAGCCCGCTCCCACAGGTTCGGTGTGATGAGCTAAAGCCGATCCAGCGCTTCACCGCTGCGCTTGAACCAGCCAATCAGATAATCCGCCAGCACTTGCGTACGTTTCGGCAAACCGCCCTGATACGGGTGAACCAGGTACATAGGCATGCGGCGGGTCTGATAGTCACGCAAGAGCCATCGCAATCGCCCGTCAGCCAATTCCGTTTGCAACAAGTAGGACGGCAACCGCGCAATGCCGGCGCCGGCCAGTGCCGCTTTCTTCAGCAGGCTGTAGTGGTTGCTGGCGAACGGTCCCGAGACTCGCACCCGCAACAACTCGTGTTGCTGGTGATAGAGCCACTCTTCGCGACCGCTGTAATGACTGTTGAGCAGGCAGCGGTGTTCAGCGAGTGCTTGAGGCGTCAACGGTTCGCCGTATTGCTCAAGGTAGGCCGGGCTGGCGCAGGTCATTTCGTGCCAGGCTAAAAGCGGTCGAGCCACCAGGCGCTCGTCATTGCCCACTTCGGAGCGAACCGCCAGATCAAACCCGTCGCGGGACAAATCACGGTAGTTGTTGCTCAGGTCCAGCTCGATCTGCACCTCGGGGTACTTGCCGGAAAACTCCAGCAACAAGCCATCGAAGAAGGTTTCCCCCAGCGATACCGGAACCGTCATACGCACCGGGCCGGCCATGTCGTCCTTCAGCCGCGCCAATGCCTGACGCGCCCTCTCGACCTGGACTACGAGCGCCTGGGCTTGCGGCAACAGCGCCGCACCCGCTGCCGTCAAACTCAAGCGCCGGGTGGTGCGTTGCAGCAGGACCACGGAAAACCGTGTTTCCAGCAGGCTGATGCGCTTGGACAATTGGCCCTTGCTACAGCCCAATTGCTGCGCCGCCAAGGTGAAACTCCCCGCTTCGATCAACACCGCGAACGCCGCCAGATCATCCATTTCGCTCATGGATTGTTTCCATTTGAAAACCAAAGGTTGCCTATTAGC
Organism: Pseudomonas sp. GL-B-26; assembly: GCF_019947405.1. Taxonomy (NCBI): domain Bacteria; kingdom Pseudomonadati; phylum Pseudomonadota; class Gammaproteobacteria; order Pseudomonadales; family Pseudomonadaceae; genus Pseudomonas; species Pseudomonas sp. GL-B-26. Next base: position 7,173 of record NZ_JAGYGJ010000049.1, read on the forward strand.
GCGCTTATCAATGGAAAAAACCACACTAGACTTCAACCTCGTTTAACCACTTCGAGGAACAGCACAATGAAAATTCTTTTGATAGGCGCAGGCGGCACCATCGGTTCGGCGGTCGACAAAGAGCTGTCCGAGCGTCACGAGATCATCCGTATCGGCCGCAACAGCGGTGATTTCCATGTGGATATCAGCGACAGCGCATCGATTCGCAAGCTGTTCGAGAAAACCGGCAAGTTCGATGCACTGGTCTGCGCCGCCGGCAACGTAACCTTCGCCCCCCTCGATGAAATGACCGAAGAAAGCTTCGCGCTGGGCCTGAAAGACAAGTTAATGGGCCAGGTCAATTTGCTGCTGATCGGCCGCGAGTTCGCCAATGATGGCGCCTCGTTCACCTTCACCACTGGCGTGCTCAGCCACGACCCGATTCGCAGCGGCGCCTCGGCAGCGCTGGTCAACGGTGCCCTTGACAGCTTCGTCCGTGCCGCAGCGATCGAACTGCCTCGCGGTCTGCGCGTCAATTCGGTGAGCCCGAACGTACTGGTCGAAGCCATGGGCAGCTACGCGCCGTACTTCCGCGGCTACAAACCGGTTCCGGCAGCGGATGTGGCATTGGCCTACGCCAAAAGCGTGGAAGGCCTGCAAACAGGTCAGACCTTTCACGTGGGCTAAACCCTTGTGATGAACGGTCAGGCTGAGTAACGTGGCGACACTTGTCTGGAGACTCAAAGATGCGTGTTGCCCGTTCCTTAGTCCTTGTTGCCCTGCTTCCGCTGTTCGCCGCTTGCCAGTTGCTCGATGGCCCGCGTGAAAGTGCCTCCCACGTGGGCCAGACCCGCATGCAGGGCCAGTTGACGGCGGCCGACGGCAAGCTGTTGTTCCAGCCGTGCAATGAGCAGCGCAGTTATGTGGTCAACGACACCGGCGGCACCAGCGTCCTGCAAGAGGCCGCAACCCTGGCCGATGCCCAGGGCAAGCTGTTTGCCGACGTGCGCGGCCGAGTCAACGCCAGTGGTGCCGACAACCGCCTCGATCTTGCGCAGCTGTACCGCGTCGAGCGCTCGGGCACCGCGTGCAACGATCCGAATTTCAAATTGCTTATCCTGCGCGCCGCCGGCCATGGGCCTGAGTGGAACGTGAAAGTCAGCGGCAAAGGCATGGTCATCGAGCGCGCCGGTCAGCCGCCATTGGCCGTGCCCTACGTTGAAGAGCAACTGGGCGATGGCCGCTTCAACCTCAGCACCGAAGCCAATAACCAACGCATTGAACTGTGGGTCGCGCCGCAACGTTGCGTCGACAGCACCACCGGCAGCGTCCAGCACATGAGTGCCGAACTGCGCGTAGACGGCCAGGTTCAGCGTGGCTGCGGGTATTTCGGCGGATCGCGTAACGACTGATCGTTTTAGCCTCACGGGAATCATTCTTTGAGGCTTATAATCGCGGGCTTCAAACGCCTTGGCGCAGTTGTGCGCCCCGCGAACCGGATCCTGTCATGTTACGAATCACCGAACTCAAGCTGCCGATCGACCATCCCGAAGAAGACCTGCGCCCTGCCATCGTGCAGCGCTTGGGCATCACCAGTGATGACCTGCTCGATTTCACCTTGTTCAAGCGCAGCTACGATGCGCGCAAAAAGTCCTCCGAACTGTGCTTCATCTACACCATCGACCTCAACGTTCGCGATGAGGCGACGGTGCTGCACACGTTCGCCGATGACCGTAACGTCAACGTGGCGCCGGATGTCAGCTACAAAGCGGTCGGCCAGGCGCCGGCTGATCTTGAGCAACGTCCTGTCGTGGTGGGCTTCGGTCCGTGCGGGATTTTCGCCGGGCTGCTGCTCGCGCAAATGGGCTTCAAGCCGATCATCCTCGAGCGCGGCACCGAAGTGCGTCAGCGCACCAAGGACACGTGGGGTCTGTGGCGTAAAAGCGTGCTTAACCCGGAGTCCAACGTGCAGTTCGGTGAAGGTGGCGCGGGGACATTCTCCGACGGCAAGCTCTACAGCCAGATCAAGGACCCGAAATTCATCGGTCGCAAAGTCCTGCACGAGTTTGTAAAAGCAGGCGCGCCGGAAGAAATTCTCTACGTCAGCAAACCGCACATCGGTACGTTCCGTCTGACCGGTGTTGTGGAAAACATGCGTGAGCAGATTCGCGCGTTGGGTGGCGAAGTGCGCTTCCAGCAGCGCGTTACCGACGTATTGATCGAGGACGGCCAACTGGTCGGCGTCGAGCTCAATGGCGGCGAGCAGATCCATTCGAAACACGTGATTCTGGCCCTCGGCCACAGCGCCCGCGACACCTTCCGTATGCTCCACGGCCGTGGCGTGTTCATGGAAGCCAAGCCGTTTTCGGTGGGTTTCCGCATCGAACACCCGCAATCGCTGATCGACCGCGCGCGCTTGGGCAAGTACGCCGGCCACCCGAAACTCGGGGCCGCCGACTACAAACTGGTGCACCACGCCAGCAACGGGCGTTCGGTCTACAGCTTCTGCATGTGCCCGGGCGGCACCGTGGTGGCGGCGACGTCCGAGCCGGGCCGCGTGGTCACCAACGGCATGAGCCAATACTCGCGTAACGAGCGCAACGCCAACTCCGGGATCGTCGTCGGGATCACCCCGGAAGTCGATTATCCGGGCGGCCCGCTGGCGGGGATCGAGTTGCAGGAACGCCTGGAATCCCACGCCTTTGTGCTGGGCGGCAGTAACTACGAAGCACCGGCGCAACTGGTCGGTGACTTCATTGCCGGCAAGCCTTCCACCGAGTTGGGCAGCGTAGAACCCTCCTACAAACCGGGGGTTGCCTTGGGTGATTTGGCGCTGGCCTTGCCGGCGTTTGCCATCGAAGCCATTCGCGAAGCCTTGCCAGCGTTCGAGAAGCAGATTCGCGGTTACTCTCTGCACGACGCCGTGTTGACCGGGATCGAGACGCGTACGTCGTCGCCGCTGCGGATTACCCGTGACGAGTCGATGCAGAGCCTGAACGTGAAAGGCTTGTTCCCGGCGGGTGAAGGCGCGGGTTATGCGGGCGGGATTCTGTCGGCGGGTGTCGACGGGATTCGGATTGCAGAAGCTGTGGCCCGCGACATCCTAGGCCTCAAGGCCTGACCTGCATTACCTGGAATAAATGCAAAACCCTGTGGGAGCGGGCTTGCTCGCGAAAGCGGTGGATCAGCCAACATCTCTGTTGAATGTGAAACCGTATTCGCGAGCAAGCCCGCTCCCACATTGGATCTTCAGTGCTGAACAATCTCAGATATTGGCGCGCAGAACGGTGGCCGGCAGCAGCTCACCGCGCTCGACACTCCCCGCCACGGCATCCATCAAACCACTCAACTCATACCCCTGGGCCTTGAGCCAAGCCTGATCGTAATAGGTGGTGGCATAACGCTCGCCGCCATCACACAAAATCGCCACGATTGACCCCGACTCCCCCGCCGCTGCCATCTGCTGGGCCGCCATCAACGCGCCGATCAGGTTAGTACCGCTCGACCCGCCGACCCGTCGTCCCAAACGCTGCGCCAGGTAATGCATGGCCGCCAGAGACAACGCGTCCGGCACCTTGACCATCGCATCGATCACTTTGGGCAGGAACGACGCTTCCACCCGAGGCCGGCCGATGCCTTCAATCCGCGAACCGCAATCCAGGCGCAAACTGGCATCGCCGGTCTGGTAGTAATCGAAGAACACCGAGCGCTCGGCATCGGCGCAGAGCACGCGGGTGCAATGTTGGCGATAACGCACGTAACGGCCCAGCGTCGCGGTGGTGCCGCCGGTGCCGGGGCTGGAAATCAGCCAGCTCGGCTCGGGGTGCAGCTCGAAGCGCATTTGCTGGAAGATCGACTCGGCGATGTTGTTGTTCGCCCGCCAGTCGGTAGCGCGCTCGGCATAGGTGAACTGGTCGATGAAATGCCCATCGTGTTCGCGAGCCAGCCGCTCGGATTCGGCGTAGATCTGCGTCGGATCGTCGACCAGATGACTCTTGCCGCCGTAGAAGGCGATCTGCGCGATCTTCTCCTTGGAGGTGGTCGCCGGCATCACCGCAATGAACGGCAAGCCCAGCAAACTGGCGAAGTACGCCTCGGAAATCGCCGTTGAACCGCTGGACGCTTCAATCACCGGCGCCCCGGGCTTGAGCCAGCCGTTACACAGCGCATACAGAAACAGCGAGCGCGCCAAGCGGTGCTTCAGGCTGCCGGTGGGATGGCTGGACTCATCCTTGAAATACAACTCGATGCCCGGAAAACCCGGCAGCGGCAAGGGGATCAGGTGGGTGTCGGCGCTGCGCTGGAAGTCGGCTTCGATGATCCGGATGGCTTCGCGGGCCCACTGTCGGTTGTCGCTCATGGTGGTTTTCTCGTTGATTCGGCCTTGTTGCAAGGCTCAGCTAACAAGCTTAGGAAAAAACCTACATCACGCACAGATACAGCTGAGGTTCAATACGCCCGACAACTGCTAGGCTCAGGTCCCTGACGGTCGTTCGCGTTGTAACGGCATATAACAAAAAAGAATATAACTTTTGTTTTAACAACTAACGGTACGGGTTAGGGTGTGCCACCTTTTGAATTCATCGATGGAGAGCGACCTTGCCTCTGCGTAGCACTTTCACGCGTTTCTTCCAGTTGGAAGCTGCCAGCGGTCTGTTATTGATCGCCGCTGCTGCCCTGGCTTTGATCATCAACAATTCCCCGCTGTCGTGGCTTTACAGCAGCTTTCTGGACACTCCGGTAGTGGCGCAGATCGGCGCGTTGCAAATCGCCAAACCGGCGCTGCTATGGATCAACGACGGCCTGATGGCCCTGTTTTTCCTGCTGATCGGGCTGGAAGTGAAGCGCGAAGTTCTTGACGGTCAACTGTCGAAACCGTCGCAAATCGTCCTGCCCGGCGCGGCGGCGATTGGCGGCATGGTGGTTCCGGCGTTGGTCTACTGGTTTCTGAACCGCGAAGACCCGGCAGCCCTGAGTGGCTGGGCCATCCCGATGGCCACCGACATCGCCTTCGCCCTCGGCGTACTGGCCCTGCTGGGTAAGCGGGTGCCGGTGTCGCTGAAGCTGTTCCTGATGACTTTGGCGATCATTGATGACCTCGGCGCAATCATCGTCATTGCGATCTTCTACTCGGGTACGCTCTCGACCCTTTCGCTGTCTCTGGCCGCGACGTGCATCGTGGCGCTGATCGCGATGAACCGGCTCGGGGTGGTCAAGCTCGGGCCGTACATGATCATCGGCCTGATCCTTTGGGTTTGCGTGCTCAAGAGCGGCGTCCACGCGACACTGGCCGGTGTGACCCTGGCCTTCTGCATTCCACTGCGCACGAAAAACGCCGAACCGTCGCCGCTGCTGACCCTCGAACACGCCCTGCATCCATGGGTGGCCTACGGCATCTTGCCACTGTTCGCGTTCGCCAACGCCGGCCTGTCCCTGAGTGGCGTGACCGTCGAAAGCTTCACTCACCACGTACCGATGGGCATCGCGGTTGGCCTGCTGCTGGGCAAAACCCTAGGCGTCTTCGGCCTGACCTGGTTGGCCGTGAAAATCGGCATCGCCGCCCTGCCCCAAGGCGCCAACTGCGGCCAGGTATTGGGCGTGGCAATCCTCTGCGGCATCGGCTTCACCATGAGCCTGTTTGTCGGCTCCCTGGCGTTTGTACCGGGTGTCAGTGAATACGCCGGGATGGATCGGATGGGAATTTTGACCGGGTCGATACTGGCGGCGCTGATTGGTTATGCGGTGACGGCGGCAGCGAGTCGCAAGAGCACCGTTCTGCAATCCTGATAAACAGAGACAACTCCTAGAGTCATTCAAGACTCGTCCTACAGCCACGATCAGCCTCGTTCGTTAACGTCGCACAGCCCCTTTTTTGGGGGCTGTCGACGGACGAACGCAAGGAAGATCAGTGGCTGGCAACAAGGACATTCCCCGGGTTCAGAACCCTCCGTCAGGCGACGGTCATCACGTCACTCACCGCTTTATGACGGCTACCGAACTGGCCGCGCGGGACGCCAGACAAAACGCTTACGACGCCATGCTCGCAAGGCAAGACGCCTTCGAACGGAGTCGTGAGGTTGCCGCGAAAAAGCATGAAGTCGTTCGCGCGGGCTGCGTCTTCGCCAAGTCCTGCAAGCTGCCGGACGCCATCATCGATTACTCGAATCCTTCGGGAATGGTACCCACCGATAGCCTCAAGGACTACGGAGAAGTCGCCTGGCTCGGTGCTCGCGAGGTAGACGATGCAGGGCTGCTGAATCTTGAAACGATCAGTGGCAGCACCGTCTCGCTTGGCATCGGCCGAATGGCTCTTCGCACACCGACTCTCGCCGTTCCCACCGCAGCACTCAGTGCTGCTGGAACCGCCATATTGGCCGGCCTGGTCGCGTTTTTCTGGACGCCGAGCCTGGGCGACAGCGCGCTCTATACCGAAGACCAGTTGCGCGCCCTGAAACAGGCTCGAACTCGCGTTCGGCTGAGAATCGAGCAACAGGCTGACGGTAGTCTCAAAGGATACGGTTTCTACACCGGAAAAAACCGCGATTGGGAAATGGTTGATGTCGTGCAATTCACATTGCGTGGCAGTCAGCAGGTGGCGGATCTGGGGGATGGTGTTGAGCTGATCTGGACACCGGCTGTGGATGGTTCCGACATCCTCGGCATTCCAGCGCTGGAAGCTGCGCCGCAAGCGCCGCATATTTGGGTTTATCCGCCGACGAAAGCGGCGGATAGCATCATCGTGAATCCGGTTTATCCGCCTGAGTACAAGGATTTCATTCTTGTATTTCCGGTTGGTTCTGGGGTGTCGCCGCTATATGTTGTGATCAGCGCGCCTCGTAAAGGCTTGCCAGCAGCTGGTCACAGTTATCATCCAGCACCAAAAACCGAAGAAATCACTGCATTTCCGGGCCTTAGAAAGGCCAAGAAAAAGAATCCCATCGTAGGAGGCGGAGGACTTAGAGAGCGCTGGATTGATGCAAAGGGCAAAACCATCTACGAGTGGGACTCTATGCATGGGGAGCTGGAAGCTTATCGCGCAAGTAATGGGAGTCACTTGGGAGCATTTGACCCCATAACAGGTGAGCGACGTGACGATGCTCAATCTAAACGCAACATCCCCAAAAAATACTTGTGAGACGACGATGGGACTGAAACTAAGGTTGGAATGGTATGACAAGCAAACTGAAATTTGTGAGGGGGAAGAGTCCTCCAAAGATTTAGGTGACGATGAGTCAATACTTGATGCTCTCGGCATCCCCGTCGAAAACAATATTAACAATGGAGGCTTTGATGTTGGCAGCCATTGGGTTGCCATTATTCAACCCTACTTTCGCCACCTAATTGACCTGGCCGCCTACGATCACCAACTATCTTTCGATTATCGCGAGAACTGGTAACCCCGCCGAGACACTCAACTTACCGCTGACCGGATGGTCAGCCAATTTTCGTTAACGTCGCGCAGCCTTTTCGAGGGCTGCGAAGCCAGGTAGAAGGACCTCAAAATGACTGAAGATAAAAAACGTGCGCTATCTATCCATCGCCGGTTTTCACCCTGATGAAAAACAAGATAATTCATTGCAGTTCCAATTGACCATCAAAGACTATGAATTGAACCAGGCATTAGCTCAATTGACCGAGTCAAAAAAACTGGAAGAAATAGAGCCTGGAGAGCTGGAGCTAACAGCTGCTCAAATCCTACTGGTTGCAGAACTACTAGAAGTCGACTTCCCCGAGGGGCTGGAATATTTCATAGGTCCCCGCGCCGCGTCGTGACAATCCTTAACAAACAAAACCCCGACCAGTCACCTGATCGGGGTTTTCTTTTACCCGTATTCCCGCTTAATGCGAAACGCGGCTAGTCCCATCTACAGTAGCAATCCGCACCCGCTCACCAACACGGAATACTTCATTCTCCTGAACCTGTTGTACGTAGGCGCGCATGCTGCCGTCGTCTTCACGCACGGTGATTTCCACGCCCTGAGTGCGGGTCAGGCCTTCTTCGGCTGCAGAACCTGCCAGGCCGCCAGCGACGGCGCCGATAACTGCAGCAACGATGCTGCCACGACCGCCACCGATAGCGCTGCCGCCAACGCCACCCACCGCCGCACCGGCAAGGCCGCCGATTGGGGTTTTGGTGCCTTCGATTTTGACCGGTCGCAGGGATTCGATCGTACCCATGCGAATGGTCTGCACGCGACGCGCTTCGTCACGGGAGTAGGAGTCACCGGTCAGGCTCGATTGGCAGCCAGTGAGCAACATCGCCATCGTGGAAAAGGAAGCAACCAGCAGAACAGACTTACGCATAGCATCAACTCCAAAGGACAGGTATTCATTAAACTCCGCAGCTTGACGCCTGTCACGGCATCGCCCGGATAAAATTGGTTTGATTCAGGCCCGGTACAGGCACCTCCACGAACTCACCACACAGTAGCGGCAAATTCCGGAATCTGCGTCGCTGCCCCAAGGATTGTCATGGATTACTTCATTATTGTCGTCACTACCGTTGCCGGATTGTATTTCCACGGGTGGCTATACGTGCGGATCAAACGCTGGATGGACCGCGATCTGGCGTTGGCACTGGCGGGTAAAGACGAGCATAAAAAGGCGTTCATGCTCCAGCAACTGGCGAACGCTCAAGCGCAGAAAATCAAGCGCCGAGACCTGCCCCAGTGGCTTGAAGCCGCTGCGGCAGGCTATCCCGATCGGTAGACGGCTTAAGGTGCCAGACGTTCAAGAATCCAGTCGGCGCCCTGAAAGCGGTAGTTGAGGCGATCGTGCAGGCGGCTCGGACGGCCTTGCCAGAACTCGATACGCTCCGGTAACAAACGATAACCGCCCCAGTGCTCAGGGCAATGAGGTTGCGTGTCGCTGAAACGTTGCTCGGTGTTCTTGAGCAGCGCTTCCAGCTCGGCACGATCGGCGATTACCTGGCTCTGGGGCGAAGCCCAGGCACCGAGGCGGCTGCCCAGTGGACGGACCTGGAAGTAGGCGTCGGACTCTTCAGGCGTGACTTTCACCACCCGCCCCTCGATGCGCACCTGGCGCTCCAGGGCCGGCCAGAAAAAGGTCATGGCCGCGAACGGGTTCGCGGCCAGATGCTGACCCTTGGCGCTGTCGTAGTTGGTGAAGAAGGTGAAACCCTGCTCGTCCAGTCCCTTGAGCAGCAGAATGCGGCAATGCGGCCGACCGTCCTGATCGACGGTGGCCAGGGTCATGGCGTTGGCTTCCACCGGCGCCTGCTCGGTTTTCACCGCGTCGGCGAACCACTGAAGGAACAGCGCGAATGGCTCGGCCGGGGCTTGCGCCTCGGTCAGGCCATCACGGGTGTAGTCGCGACGCATATCAGCCAGGCCCTGGGTCATGGCGCATTCCTTTTGGTTAACGAATCACTTTTTTACAGTATCGGCGGCGTCGGCGACTTTTTTCGTGTCGGCAGTGGCTTTGGCCGGAGCAGTCTTTTTCGCCGGCGTTGCAGTTTTAGCCGGTGCCTTCTTGGCGGCGGCTTTCTTGGCCGGGGCTTTTTTCGCAGCAGGCACAGCCGCTTTCTTCGCGGCTGGTGCCGGGGTGACCGGCTTGACCACTGGCTTGACGTCCTGGGCAGCGACCAACTTCACTGGCGCTGGCGCCGGCATGTTGTACTTACTCAGTAACGCGACCATGGTGTTTTGCGGGGTCACCAGCAGTTCGATGCGACGGTTCAAGGCACGGCCTTCATTGCTGTCGTTGGCAGCACGCGGGGCTTCGCCACCCATACCGCGCAACATCAGGCGATCACGCTGCAGACCGCTGAGGCGGAAAATCGCTGCCACGGCCTGGGCACGCTCCTGGCTCAGTTTCACGTTGGCCGGTGCGGCGCCCGATGTATCGCTGTGGCCGAGAACCAGCACGGCGGTTTTCGGATCGACTTCAAGGATTTTCGCGACGCGAGTGAACGGACCGAGGGTCACCGGCAGCAGCATGGCCGGACGGTCAGGGTTGAACGAGCCTTCTACTGGCGCGGTCACCACCAACACGTTTTCACGACGTTCGAGTTGCAGATTGCTGTCCTTGATCGCTGCGCGCAGACGCGGTTCGTAGTCGTCGAGCCAGGCCTGGGTAACTTTAGGATCGGGCATCGGCACGGCTTTAGCAGTGCTTTGCTCTTTGCCGCCGAACGGCCACCACCAATTGCCACCTGCATCGGCCTCAGCCTTGGCCTTGGCCTTGGCCACCTCGACCGGTTTGGCTTCAGGATTGGCTTCAGCTTTTACCTCTGGCTTCTTGTCGAGAACTTCTTCGGAACCGAATGGCCAGTACCAAGGGTTGGAGCTTTCAGCCTTGGCAACCGGAGCAATCGCGGCAGGCTTCAAAGGTGCCGGGGCTGGGGTCGGAGCCGGACCTTTAGCGGCGACTTTGTCGGAAGAACCGAACGGCCACCAGCTGCTGCCATCCGAGTCATTTTGTGGAGTTTGTGCGCAACCGGTAATAGCGAAGCACAGGGCCAAAGCGAGAGTTTTATTGGATGACATTGAATATCCACAAAATAGGTAATGAAAAATCAGGCCGGGTTGACCCGGATAAACAGACGCTTGGAAACCATAAAGGCCTTGGGGTTCCGGCCCTGGAACCCCTGAGCGTGATTTACAGACAAGTGGCCAGTGCCCGCACAAGCTTTTGCGCGCGCGGATCCATCAAGACGTACGGCCCTAGGGTATTTGTCACAAAGCCGAAGGCCACATCGTGTTCCGGGTCAGCAAAACCGGTGGAACCGCCCGCACCCGGATGACCGAACGCACGAGGGCCGAGGCCGTAGGTGGCGTTGGGGACGTCCGGTTGATCGAGCATGCAACCCAGGCCGAAACGGGTCCGGGTCAGTAAAGTCTTGTCCTCGCCGAGGCTGTGCTCGCGCGTCAGTTCCTCGAGCATTTCGCTTTCCAGCAAGCTGCCATCGAGCAGACCCGCATAGAACCCGGCCAGGCTGCGGGCATTGCCGTGACCATTGGCGGCCGGCTGCTGCATGCGTCGCCACTCGGGTTTGTTGGTGCTGGTCATGATCGACGGCGGGTTAGTGAACGCCCTCGTGGTCATGGCCGTCGGCTCGCGCATGGTCACTTGCAGCAAGCGCTGGGCGGCGGCATCGCCGACATTGCCCTTGCCACGGGCGATGTGCGCCACGCGATGGAACTCCTGGTCCGCCAGGCCGACGTGGAAATCCAGGCCCAAAGGCTTCGCGACCCGTGCCACGATGGACTCACCCGGCCCACGACCGTCGGCACGACGCAGCAACTCACCGACCAGCCAGCCGTAGGTGATTGCCGCATAACCGTGACCAACCCCCGGCGTCCACCACGGTTCTTCGGCGGCCAGGGCGTCAACCATGGTTTGCCAGTCGTAAAGGGCTTCCGGGGCCAACAGCTCACGCAGTGCCGGTAGACCGGCCTGATGGCAGAGCAATTGACGCAGGGTCACGGACGCTTTGCCGGCGGCGGCGAACTCGGGCCAGTAGCGGGCAACCGGAGCATCCAGTTGCAGCTTGCCTTCGGCCACCAGTTGCAGGGCAGTCACGGCGGTAAAGGTCTTGGTGCAGGAAAACAGGTTGGCGATGGTGTCGCTGTGCCAGGCTTCGGTGCCGTCCTTGTCAGCGGTGCCGGCCCAAAGGTCGACCACGGTTTCACCGCCAATCTGGATGCACAACGCTGCGCCACGTTCCTGAGGATCGTCGAACAGCGCCGCGAAAGCCTCACGCACCGCTTCGAACTTCAGCTCGTAAAAACCCTGAATCTGCACCCGCAACTCCTCTGGATAAACGCTCTACAAAGTGGCCGCATTGTTCCAGCCATTGAAGGTTTTGGAAACAGGGCCGGGCCGGGCGGTCGCCATCCCGCCCGAGTGAAACACTCAGTAAATCTTACGTACTTGTCAGCACTCAGTGGCCATTGCCGGAATGCCCACCCGCATGACCAGCGCCCTGCCCCGGGCCTTTGCCGGCGTCGCCTTTTCGGTCGCCCTCGGCGGCATGGCTGGCTTTTTCAGCTTCGGCGCTGGCCTTCTCGGCCTCTTTACCGAGCTGATCGACGGTCTGCAAATTGCTCTTGCGCACGCTGTCGACGAAGCCCTGGAACGGCAGATCGGTAATGCCCACCAGCCCGAAGTGACCGTTCTCGCCATCCAGCAGACGACCGGTAACCGGTTGGTCAAGGTATTGGAACCAGTGCACGCCGACGATCGACGGTTCGCTCATCGCCTGTTTGAGGAAATTGGCGTAAGCGGCCCCACGGTCTTCTTCCTTCGCCAATTGCGTCACGCCGCCCCAGAACGGGCCGCGATCCGCGGAGCCAAAGTTGAACTCGGTGATCAGCACAGGTTTGTCCAGGCTGCGCAATTTGGCGAAGTCATACCCGTCCTGCGGTTGCAGGGTGTACATGTTGAAGCTCAGCACGTCGCAATACTGGGCGCAGGACTCAACCGCTTCCGGGGTGCTGATAGCAAACCGGCCACCCAGCAACAGCTGATTCGGCGCGTGCCACTTGAGCGAGTCGGAGAGGGTCTTGAAGTACGTGTCGGCGAAGACCTTCTGGAAGTATTTGAAGTCGGCTTCGATTTCCGGGTATTCGGCGCTTGGCAGCGGCGGCACGAAGCCCGGGTCTTCCATCAATTCCCAGGCCGGCAAATCAATGCCCCAGGCTTTGGAAAGGCCTGCCTGATTGCGGTACTTGTCCCGCAATTGCTTGAGGAATGCGCGCTTGGCCGGCACGTCGGTAGTCATTTTCAAGGTGCCGTAGGCCAAGGCGTAACGGGCTTTCGGGTCGTCGCCGGGACCGGCCCAGGCCAATTCGTTGTCGGCAAAGTAGCCGATCAGCCACGGATCGTCGCGATGGTCGCGCGCGGCGATGGCCACGGCACGTTCGGTGGCCATGGCGAATCGTGGGTCGAACGGATCGGGCATGCCGCCCCACCAGTCGGTGCCGGTGCTGATGCTGGCGTAATCGCCGACGATCGACAGCGGCAAGGTGTACGGCACGCGATCAGCGCTGGCCAACGCCGGGGCGCTCCAGTTGCCGAGGGTGTTGAAGCCCCAGGCTTGCAGGCGATCAAGGGTGTGGCTGGCCCAGCGTTGTTCATCAACCAGCGCTTTGCAGGGTTCGGCAGGTGTTTGCTCAGCTGCTTTCGCGGCGGTCGCTTCAACGGCGCCGGTCTTCGCGGATTCGGCGACACCGGCCTTGGTGTCGCTGGTCAACACACACGGCGGACCATACAGACGCTGCAAGTTGGCACCATAGAAGTCGTACCAGCGACCGGCATTGTAGCCTCGGCCCTGATCGACGCCGTTGCCACCACGGTTATCGCCTTCGCCATAATGGCTGGCCAGAGGCTCGTCGGGTTTGGGCAGCGATTCAAACATCCACTCGCGGCCGGCGACGTAGGTCTGGTCGACGTCCGGGGTGACGGTGTTGACCCCGAGCGAATAGAACGGGTGGCCTTCCGGGGTCACCAGGTACCAGCGACCGTCGCGCTTCTCAGTGCGGAAAAACCCGCTGGCCTTGAAGGCCGGACCTTTGTTCCAGCCACCAAACTTGTCCAGGGACGACTTCTCGCGCTCGGCCAGCCAGGTTTTCAGTTGCTGCTGTTCCTTGGCGGCGGCGCTTTTCAGTTGCTCGTCGCTGCTGACTTTCTCTGGCCATTTGGCCCGGGCCGACTGGCCGTAAGCGTCTACAAGGCCGCCAAAAGCCGCTTGGGTAACCGCATCGCCGTCCTGCACGCCAAAGCGTTCCAGCAGAATGCTTTGGGCGACTTTTGGCTGATCCATCGACAAGGTCACCGACACCACCTGGCTGCGCTCCAGCTCACCGGCGCTGCTGGCCAGCAATACGCGCTGCCCCTCAAAAGTGATCGGCATCGGCGGGCCGGCTTTCAGGCCAAGGCTCAATGGCGTAAAGGGCTGCAGCGGCACCAACAAGGTTTGCGCAGGGCCGGCCGGCAAGTCGACGCGGCTGACCAGTGTCTTGCCGTCGTTGCTCTGGATTTTCACGTACAGGGTCACGGCCCAGTTCATTGCGCTCTGAATCCGCAAACTCATGAAGCCCGACTGCGACCAGTCCCAGGCGCCAGTCTGCGGGGTCAGACGCAAGGTCGGTTGTGCCACCGGGTTGAACGTCACCCGACGCAACACTTCGCCTTCGGCCGTTTGCTCGGCGTTGGATTGCGGCAGGCTGGCGTCCTGAGTCGCCACCTGGACCACATCGGCGGGGCGCACAAAGTTGAACAGCGTCTGTTGGCCGGCAGGAGCCGCCAGCAAAGGGGCTGCGAACATCAGAGCGAAAACGGCAGGTAACGAACGGCGCAGCGAACGGCGAATCATGAGAACGAAATTCTCCCTAACGACCCGGATGGGCCAGTGGAAAAGCGATGGCAGAGAGATAGACAACGCGGTGGGCAAATTTGCCCACCGGTGTATCAGGAAATTTCTCGACGGAAGGGTGGCAACGCATTGAGGATCGCTTTGCCATAACGCTGGGTCACCAGACGTCGATCGAGCAAGGTGATGGTTCCGCGGTCTTCTTCGGTGCGCAGCAAGCGACCGCAGGCCTGGACCAGCTTCAGCGAAGCATCCGGCACGGAGATTTCCATGAACGGATTGCCACCCCGTGCTTCGATCCACTCGGCCAGGGCCGCTTCGACCGGATCATCGGGCACCGAGAATGGAATCTTCGCGATCACCACGTGCTCGCAGTAGGCACCGGGCAAGTCGACCCCTTCGGCGAAACTGGCCAGGCCGAACAACACACTGGAATCGCCACCGTCGACGCGCGCCTTGTGTTTGTTCAGGGTTTCCTGTTTCGACAGGTTGCCTTGAATGAACACCTGCTTGCGCCAGTCGCGGTCGAGGCCGTCGAACACGTCCTGCATCTGTTTGCGCGAGGAGAACAGCACCAGGGTGCCGCGCGAACCTTCCACCAAGGCCGGCAAATCACGGATGATCGCCGCGGTGTGGGCCGGCGCATCACGCGGATCGGCCTTCAGGTCCGGCACTCGCAGCACGCCGGCGTCGGCATGATGGAAGGGACTTGGGACCACAGCGGTCACGGCTTTTTTCGGCAGGCCGGCGCGCATGCGGAAGCGGTCGAAGGTACCGAGCGCGGTCAGGGTCGCGGAGGTCACCAGCGCGCCGTAGGCGACGTTCCACAAATTGCGACGGAGCATTTCCGCCGCGAGGATCGGGCTGGCGTTGACCTCGATGTCGAACAGCGAGCCGCTTTCGGCCAACGTCAGCCAACGGGCCATGGGCGGGTTGTCTTCCGGGTCTTCAGCAGTGAACGCCACCCACAATTCCCAATTGCCCGAGGAACGGGACAACAGGCTGCCGAACAGCGGATACCACTCTTCGGCCTGGTTACTGGCGATGCCGATGTTGACCTCGCCGTCCATGCCTTCCTTGAGCAGTTCGGTGAGCCGAGTGAACAGGTCGGTCAGACGGGCAAAGCCCTTCTTCAGCTCGACACCCATCTCGCGCATGTGCTCGGGAATCACCCCGCCGACGAAGCGGTGACGCGGCCGCTCGCGACCTTCAACGTCTTCGCCGGGCTTGAAATCGGCGACCTGCTCGCAGGCGCTGAACATGAATTGCTGCTGGGTCTTGATCTCCCGCGCCAACTCCGGCACTTGTTCGATCAACTTGCCCAGGTCGCCCGGCAGCGGATGCTGGGCCAGCAACTTGGTGAGGTTCTTGGCGGTGGTTTCCAGCCAGTCGGCGGTGGACCGCAGACGCGTGTAATGGGCGAAATGGCCGATGGCCTTGTCCGGCAGGTGGTGGCCTTCGTCGAACACGTAGATGGTGTCGCGCGGGTCCGGCAGCACGGCACCGCCGCCCAGCGCGAGGTCGGCAAGGACCATGTCGTGGTTGGTGACGATCACGTCAACCTTGCCCATGCCTTCGCGGGCCTTGTAGAAGGCGCACTGGCCGAAGTTCGGGCAATGGCGATTGGTGCATTGGCTGTGATCGGTGGTCAGGCGCGCCCAGTCGGCATCTTCCAGTGCGGTGGACCAACTGTCGCGGTCGCCGTCCCACTTATTGCCGGCGAGTTTCTCGATCATGCTGGTGAACAGCTTCTGACTGGCCTCGTCGACCTCGATCTTGAAGCCTTCTTCTTCGAACAGCTGCGCCGTGGCGGTTTGCGCGTGACCTTCCTGGAGCAACATGTCGAGCTTGGACAGGCACATGTAGCGCCCGCGCCCCTTGGCCAGGGCGAAACTGAAGTTCAGCCCGCTGTTGCGCATCAGGTCGGGCAAATCCTTGTAGACGATCTGTTCTTGCAGGGCCACGGTGGCCGTGGCAATCACCAGGCGTTTGCCGGCGGCCTTGGCCGTGGGGATGGCGGCCAGGCTGTAGGCCACGGTTTTGCCGGTACCGGTGCCGGCTTCCACCGCGACAATCGCGGGGTCGCCACTGCGCCGGCCTTCGTCGTCGGTGTCGATGTCACCGAGGACCTTGGCAATTTCGGCGATCATCAGGCGTTGGCCGTAGCGCGGCTTGAGGCTCTTGGCTTCGAGAAAACGCGAGTAGGCGCCCTGGATCGTGGTTTTGAGTTCAGTGCTGATCATGGATTGTCGGGCGCAAAAAACGCTGGATAAATTTTCAGTGGTTCGGTTCGGCCGCTATCATACCCCGCTAATTAATCCCGCGCAGAACGGAGTACCCCAATGACACCTTTTGGCATCGTTTACACCCTGCATGTCCTGTCCGCCCTGGTCTGGGTTGGTGGCATGTTTTTCGCGTGGATGGTCTTGCGGCCCGCGGCGATGAAGGCGCTGGAGGGCCCTGCCCGGCTGAAGCTGTGGGTAGAAGTGTTTCAAGGTTTTTTCCGCTGGGTCTGGGTCGCGGTGGTGCTGTTGCCGGTCAGCGGTGTGGGCATGATTCATCTGCAGTACAGCGGTTTTGAAGCGGCGCCGCGGTATGTGCAGGTGATGATGGGGTTGTACGTGGTGATGACGGCGCTGTTTATCCGGATTCAGGCGTTGTTGTTGCCGGAGTTGCGTACGGCGGTGGCGGCGCAGGACTGGCCGACCGGGGCTGCGACGCTTGGGAAAATTCGCAAGTTGGTGGGGATTAATCTGATGGTCGGGTTGGTGCTGGTGGCGATTGCTGCGGCTCGGCCTACCTTCTAAAGCCTCACAGCTTTTGTGGCGAGGGGACTTGTCCCCGTTCGGCTGCGCAGCAGTCGTAAACCAGACACTCTCCGGTTTGGTGCCGCTTCGCAGCACAACGGGGACAAGTCCCCTCGCCACAGGGGTCTGGGGCGTTCTTACAACCGCTGAACAGTCACCGCCCCCGCCGCACCCGCAGGCCCCGGCTGACCATCAACACCCGGTCTGCCGTTCTTGCCGCCATCAGCCTTGTAAACAAAGCAGCCCTTGGCCTTGCCACCCGCGCCCGGTTTACCGCCAGGCCCGGCCACACCACCGTCACCGCCAGCCACCTGAACCTTGATCAGTTCCGTCGGGAAATCACGCGGCACTTCCAAACGAACCAGTGCACCCGGAGCGCCGGCCTGACCGTCGCTGCCATCACTGCCATCGGCACCGCGACCGGCCTGGCCCCAGGTACAACCCGGTGCCTGACCGTTGGCCCCATCGAGACCGACGAAACCCGGCGCGCCCGCACCGCCGCGAGCGTCCACCAACAATTGCGGCGCACTCAGTGCCTTGATCTGCAAGTTGAGGTTACGCCCGGAGCGGGCTGCCTTGAGGTAAGTTCCCGGCGCACCGCGAGCCGTGATCTGGCTGCCTTCCGACAACTGCGCACGACTGACCTTCAGCTCAAACGGCTGTTCGCCGGGTACGATGGCGATCCGCGCTTCACGTCCCAGACGCAATTCGCCGACGGTGACCTCGGTCACATTCGAGGGAATCAACAACGTGCCGTAGTCGGCCACTTCCAGGCGTTCCAGCTGCAAGGTGCTGGCGGTGTTGGGCAAACGCATCAGCGAGTTGGTTTCGACGCTCACCACCTGGGCGCAGGCCAACGGGCTGATGAGTGCAGCGAGCAGACAGAGTTTACGCATGGGAAGCCTTAGGCGCGGTCGGAGCCGGGATGGTTTGCAGGTGGAAAACGCCGAAAAAAAGGATCTTCAGGCGATCAAGCCAAGGGTGGGCGCGACCTCTGAGGCTGCGGAAACAGAACACCGCCTCAAGAAGATGAAGGGATGCCAGCAGGCCGCCGGCCAGATCGACCAACAGATGCAGAGGATTGACAAACGGCATGAGCTGATTGACCAGCACCACCAGCCAGAACAGCAGGGTCAACAACTTCCCCAGCCCCCAAAACACGTTCATACGCCCCCCGTTGAGAATTATTCTTTGCACGCACAGTACCGGCTTCCACGCGGGATAAGCCAGAGGGCGACGAAAAATTCTTCATGAAGACCGCCGAATGGCCGCCGAACCAATCTTAATTGTCGTCCGACGGCTCTATCACGGGGCTCAGCGATTGACGTGCAACTCCACCCGACGGTTTTTCGCCCGTCCTTCTTCCGTTTCGTTATCGGCCACCGGCTGACTTTGGCCCTTGCCCTCGCTGGTGAGCTTGTTCGGCGCCACGCCCTGGCTCAACAGGTAGGCCGCCACGCTGCTGGCGCGACGTTCCGAGAGTGCCTGGTTATAGGTGTCCGAGCCGACGCTGTCGGTATGTCCGATCACCTTGATGCTCACCACATCGGCGCTTTGCAGTTTGGGCATCAGCGAATCCAGCTTGCTCTGCGCGGCAGGGGTCAGTTCGGATTGGTTGAAGGCAAACAGTACGTCGCCCGCGTCACTCAGGGTGATGACCTCCGATTGCACAGGTTCAGGTTTCACGCTGGCCGGGTACTGCGGCATTGGGCAACCATGATGTTCGACGGGGGTATTGGCCGGCGTATCAGGGCAGCGATCACGTCGGTCGAAGACACCATCGCCGTCTTCGTCGCCATCCTGGGCGTAACAGATCAAGCCACCGGTCAAGATACCGAGCGCCGCCCCACCGGCCGCCCAACCGCCACTTTCGAGAGCGCCCAGACCGCCACCGACCAGGCCGCCGATAACGCTGCAGATTGGCCAGGTTCGTTGATTGAGGGGGGCGGTGCCATCGCTGTGAGTAGCGCAACCGGTCAACAGGCTGCCCAGCAGCACAACCGGCAAGACGGTCCGTGTGAAAACACTCATGGTGAAAGCTCCTGTGTTACCGGCCAATGCCGGTCACACAGGAGTAAAGACCCGCATCCGCGACTGCACAAGCCGCGGAGTACGAGGGGTTTAGCGGTTGATTTTGATTTCCGTGCGACGGTTCATCGCGCGGCCGTCAGCGGTTTTGTTATCGGCAACCGGCTGGCTTTCACCGGCACCGGTAACAGAGACGAAGCTGCTGCGCGGTACACCTTGGGAAATCAGGTATTCAACCACCGAGTGCGCACGACGATCCGACAGTTTCTGGTTATAGGTATCGCTGCCAACGCTGTCGGTGTGACCGGTTACAGTCAGTTGGGCGTTAGGCGCTTCCCCTTTCAAGCGAGTGGCGATTTTATCGAGTACAACTTTGTCTGCGGGGGTAAGTGTGGCCTTGTCGAACTGGAAGTGAACATCGCGAATGACGATGACTTCTTCTTTAACCACGGCTGCTTCTTCGACCACTGGTGCAGGCACCGGTGGAGGGCAACCGTCGGCATCGACGCGCACGCCTTTAGGTGTTCCCGGGCACTTGTCGCGGCTATCCGGCACGCCATCGCCGTCTTCGTCGCCATCACCGTGAACCCAGCAATAGGCCGCCGCCGTGCCGCCGACGAGCAGCGCGCCATACCCCGCCCATGCCGAGCTCTCGGTTGCGCCGAGACCTGCACCCACGACACCACCGACCGCCGCACAGGTCGGCCAGTCGGTTTTCTGCAAACCTGCGCAACCAGTCAACACACTGGTTAGCAGAACCAAGGGTAATGCTGTCCGAACTATGCTCATCTAGTTTTCTCCTGAGGGATCGGCTTAGAACCGATTCAGGTAGTAAAGACCCGAGTTTTAATCTCCGCCAGCAATAGGCCATTGCAGTTTTATCCCGTGTTCACGGCGCATCGGCGCTTTTGGGGCAAACCACCTCTAGGCCCGGCTCTTTGAGCAGGCTAGTCTTGGCAGTTCTGATTGAGGATCTTCGATGATTGCAGGTATTTCTTCGCGCACGCCCCAGCAGGCGTTGGCCGCTTTGCTTGATCGTTATGCCCCCGCGCGCCTGTTGCTGATTGGCGCCAGCGAGTTCCCCGCGCTTGAGGCCTTCAAGCTGGCGCACCCGGACACTTGTGTGGCCCATGCGGCACCCGGGGCGTTGCCGGCTGAATTGGCGGCGCGCCGATTTGACCTGGCATTGGTGGTCGATTGCCTCGAACACTTGCCCAAACGCGATGGCCTGAACCTGCTTGGCGGGGTCCGTAACCTCAACGCCAGTCGCATTGCGGTGCTGGCGGACTTGCCGGCCAGCGGCTGGCAGGAAACCGATTTTTTCTCCCTGGCCCTGCAAGCCAGCGAACGCTTCCAGCGCGACGATCAAGTGCTGACCCTGTTCACCTATGATCTGCTTGACTACAAACAAGTCCCCGACTGGCTCAACTCACGGTTTTGGGCCAATCCGGAAAACTTCGGGAAATATTGGTGGTAACGCAATGAGTACATCCATTTGCCCCTGCGGCAGCGGCACCCTGCTGGATGCCTGCTGCGGCCATTACCATGCTGGCCATCCAGCGCCGTGTGCCGAAGCTTTGATGCGTTCGCGCTACAGCGCCTACGTGCTGGGGCTGATCGATTATCTGGTGGCGACCACCCTGCCCGCACAACAGGCAGGCCTGGATCGGCAGTCCATCAGCGACTGGAGCGTCCAAAGCACCTGGCTGGGCCTTGAAGTGGAAAGCTCCGAGGTCTTCGGCGGTCAGCCTGAACATGCCTTCGTGACCTTTACCGCTCGCTGGCACGACGGCAGCGGTGAACACAGCCACCGCGAGCGCTCCTCGTTCGTGCAGAACGCCGGCCACTGGTACTTCATCGACCCCACCGTACAACTCAAGGCCGGGCGTAATGATGCGTGTCCTTGCGCCAGCGGGCAGAAGTTCAAGAAGTGTTGTGCGGGTTATTTCAGCAGTTGAGGTAACCCCGAGAGGCTAGACTGGGCATCAAAGGGAGTCCCTCCATGCTCAGTCAGCGGCGCGTCTTTCAAACCCTCACCCTGCTCCTGTTTCTGGGGCTCGGCGGCTGCGCGTCCTGGTTCGGCGACGATCTGCCGGAGCCGCAGGTGCACCTGGCCAAGGTCGAAGTGGTCCAGGCCAAACTGATGCAGCAGCGATTCCTGCTGCACTTTCGCGTCGACAACCCCAACGACAGCGATCTGACGGTGCGGGGCATCGAGTACCGCATTCACTTGGGCGACATGCTGTTGACCGAAGGTGAACACGAACACTGGTTCACGGTCGGGCCCAAGCACAGTGCCTACTTCAAAGTGCCGATCCGCACCAACCTGTGGCCCAAGGTGCGGGATCTGGTGAAACTGCTGAAAAAACCCAAGCAGCCCATTCCCTATCGTCTGGAAGGTGAACTGGAAACCGGTTTATTCATCGCGCACTACGTGCACCTGGCGCGCAATGGCGTGATAATCCCCGCCGATTTAATTCCGGAGCAAAACCGATGACCCAGCAACCCCATGTCCATGGCCCTGACTGCAACCACGATCATGACCATCACGACCACCCTGATCACGACCATGGCCATGTCCACGGCCCGAACTGCGGCCACGCCCACCAGGAACCGGTGCGTAACGCCCTGAAAGACGTCGGCCGCAACGACCCTTGCCCCTGTGGCAACGGCAAGAAATTCAAGAAGTGCCACGGCGCTTGATGCTTCGGGCGAAGATCTTTTTCGCCTGTTGAATCGCCTTCGCGAGCAAGCCCGCTCCCACATTTGATCGCGTTCACAAGGTAGATACGGTCAAGTGTGGGAGCGAGCCTGCTCGCGAAGAGGCCCTCAAAGTCACCCTCACTTCAAGATCTGCACAGAGCTGACGACCGTCGCGTATTCCCCGTGCAAATTTCCTAGCGACATCGCATGCACTTCCTCGGCTGTATGGGCTTTACCAAAGTAGTCAGCCTTGTCGAACGTAAAACACGCATCCTCCGCCACCCACGTTTCAAACCCCAGATTCCCGGCCGTTCGTGCCGTGGATTCCACCGAGTTGTTGGTCGCTACTCCGACAATGACCAACTGATCGATACCTGCCTCTCGCAAACTCGCTTCCAGCCCCGTCGCACAAAACGCATCCGGCACCTGCTTTTGAATAAGCTGCTCACCGGTCTGTGGCTGAAACCGTTCCTGAAATTCCACCCCCGATTGCTGCGGCCAGAACACCGAGTCAGGTGAACGGGACAGGTGCTGTACATGAATGACCGGTCGCCCGGTTCGACGCCAATGCCCCAGCAAATCGAGAATTCGCTGCTCGGCCTGAATATTATTTCGGCGACCGAGTTTGGGATGCAGAATGCCTTTTTGTTGATCGATGATGATCAGCGCCGCGTTTGTTTTGAGCTCCATGCCGTTTTTTTCTCATGCGGGGTCATTGAATTTCCCGCACTTCAGCATCACCTCCTCCTACAGGCAAGCTATCGAACGCAAACAGGACGACCTGATGCCGGCGTTTGCTGTCCGCAAGTAACGACATCTTTTGATTTGGAGTACTCCATGATCGACCTGTATTACTGGACCACCCCCAACGGCCACAAAATCTCGATATTCCTGGAAGAAGCCGGCCTGCCGTACAACGTGCACCCGATCAACATCAGCCAGAACGACCAGTTCAAACCCGAATTCCTGAAAATCTCCCCGAACAACAAAATTCCGGCCATCGTCGATCCCGAACCGGCCGATGGCGGTGAGCCATTAGCACTGTTCGAGTCCGGGGCGATTCTGTTGTACCTGGCAGAGAAAACCGGCAAGTTCCTGCCCAAAGACCTGCGTGGTCGCCAGCAAGCGCTGCAATGGTTGTTCTGGCAGATGGGTGGCCTGGGGCCGATGGCCGGGCAGAATCATCACTTCAGTCGGTTCGCGCCGGAGAACATCCCCTACGCGATCAAGCGCTACATTGACGAGACCGCCCGCCTCTACGGGGTCCTCGACAAGCAGCTGGCCGATAAAGACTTCGTCGCCGGCAGCGAATACAGCATTGCCGACATGGCGATCTACCCGTGGATCGTTTCCCACAAATGGCAGAGCCAGAACCTGGAAGACTTCCCCAACGTGCTGCGCTGGTTCAACCACATCCAGAGCCGTCCGGCGACGGTGAAGGCGTATGCCCTGGTGGCCAAGGTCAATCCGCCTAAATCCTGAAATAACCTGATACCCCGCTTGCGCGGGCACCTCCTGCTCACTAACGTAGCGCCTTTAATGACGCTACCCCCCGCAGGAGCTTTGCCATGGCCTCGCCAGCCCTTACACATTTTCTTCCCCGGTTCGGCGTTGCCGCTGCAGTGGCCGGTGTTTTGAGCCTGACCGGTTGTCAGACCTGGAACACCCAGGACACCCTCCCGCCGACCACCGGTGTGCAGCCGCTCAAGGGCCTGGCGCAGAACGTTTCGGTACGCCGCAATGCCATGGGCATGCCGTTGATCGAAAGCAACACCTTCCACGACGCGCTGTTCACCCTGGGTTACGTCCACGCCACCGACCGCATCACGCAGATGGTCACCCTGCGCCTGTTGGCTCAGGGCCGTTTGTCGGAGATGTCCGGTTCGGACCTGCTCGACGCTGACCGCTACATGCGCGCCGTCAACCTGAAGAAAAGCGCCGGCGAGCTGTACAAGGCGTCTTCGCCGCGCCTCAAACGCTTCTTCGAAGTCTATGCCCGCGGCGTCAACGCCTACCTGTTCCGCTATCGCGACAAGCTGCCGGCGGACCTCGCGGCCACCGGCTACAAACCTGAATACTGGAAGCCGGAAGATTCGGCGCTGATTTTCTGCCTGCTGAACTTCAGCCAGTCGGCCAACCTGCCGGAAGAAATCGCCTCGTTGATGCTGGCTCAAACCGTCAGCACCGACAAACTCCCGTGGCTGACGCCGTCTGCCCCCGATGAAAAGCTGCCGCTGGCCGAAGCTGAAAAACTTCAGGGCATCAAGCTCAACGGGCAAATCCCGGGGCTGGCCGAGATCAGCAAAGCCACGAGCCAACTGTCCGATCTGAACCTGCTGGGCGCCACCTCGTCGAACAACTGGGCGATCGGCCCGCAACGCAGCCGCAGCGGCAAAAGCCTGCTGGCCAGCGACAGCCATGGACCACTGGGCGTGCCGTCGTTGTTCAGTTACGTGCAGATCCGCGCGCCGAAGTACCAGGCCTCTGGCGTAACCATTGCCGGTTTGCCGATGGTGCTCGGCGGTTTCAACGGCAAAGTGGCGTGGAGCATGACCACCGTCATGGGCGACAACCAGGATTTGTTCCTGGAAAAAATCAAACGCCAGGGCAACGGTCTTTCCTACGAGGTGGGCGGCAAATGGCAGCCGGCGATCGTGCGAAACGAAACCTACTTCGTCAAAGGCCAGCGGCCGATTCGCGAAGTGGTGTACGAAACCCGCCATGGCCCGCTGCTCAACAGTGCCCAAGGCACGACGCTGGCCAACGGTTTCGGCCTGGCCTTGCAGACGCCGAACTTCACCGATGACAAGACCCTGGATGCATTTTTCGACTTGTCTCGCGCCCAGACCGTCGAGAAAGCCTCGGACGCCAGCCGTGAAATCCGCGCCATCGCGCTGAACCTGGTATTTGCCGACGCCAGCAACATTGGTTGGCAAGTCACCGGCCGCTTCCCGAACCGTCGCGAAGGCGAAGGCTTGCTGCCGTCGCCGGGCTGGGAAGGTCGTTACGATTGGGACGGTTACGCCGACCCGATGCTCCATCCCTATGACCAGGATCCGGCCCAAGGTTGGCTCGGCACCGCCAACCAGCGAGTCATTCCCCATGGCTACGGCATGCAGTTGTCCAACTCCTGGTCGGCGCCGGAGCGTGGCGAACGCCTGGCCGAACTGGCGGGCGTGGGCAAACACGACACACGCAGTCTGATCGCCATGCAATACGACCAGACCACCACTTTCGCTGCCAAGCTGAAGAAAATGTTTGAAGCGCCGGGCATGGCCAAGCCACTCAAGCAGGCCATTGAAGCGTTGCCTGAGGCGGATCGCGGCAAGGCTCGTGAGGCGTATACCCACCTGATGGCCTTCGACGGCAAACTCAGCCCGACCTCCGCTGATGCAGCGATTTACGAGCTGTTCCTCCAGCAAAGCACCCAGCAAATCTTCCTCGACGAACTGGGTCCGGAAAGCAGCCCTACGTGGAAAGCCTTTATCGCCAACGGCAAGTTGTCCTACGCGGCCCAGGCTGATCACCTGTTGGGGCGTGAGGACAGTCCGTTCTGGGATGACGCTCGCACACCGCAGAAAGAAGATAAACCGGCGATCCTCGCTCGCAGCCTGGCAGCCGCGATCAGCGCGGGCGACAGCCAGTTGGGCGGCGATCACAAAGCCTGGCAGTGGGGCAAACTGCACCGCTACGAATGGAAAAACGCCAGTGGCCAGACGGTGCGCGGTCCGCTTGCAGCCGGCGGCGACCACACCACGCTGAATACAGCTGCATTCGCCTGGGGTCAGGATTTCAACACCACCCTGGCGCCGGCCATGCGCTTTATCGTCGACTTCGGCCAGGCCGAACCGCTGATGGGGCAGAACGGTACGGGGCAATCCGGTAATCCAGCGAGTCCGAACTACCTCGACAGCATTGATCCGTGGCTGAAGGGGCAATACATGAGTCTGCCGATGCAGCCGCAGAACTTTGACAAGGTGTATGGGAAGACGCGGTTGACGCTGACACCTGGCAAGTAAGTCAAAAAGACAAGATCAAAAGATCGCAGCCTCGTTTCACTCGACAGCTCCTACAGGTCTACGCGATCCCCTGTAGGAGCTGTCGAGTGAAACGAGGCTGCGATCTTTTGTTTTTGATCCCTGAAAATTAATAGAACTTCTAGCCTCACGCAAACCTCATAGCTAACAAGTCCCTCCACTTTGGTAACAACATGGATCTTGTTATCGCGCGTCCTGAAGGTTTGTACTGCCCGGCCGGAGATTTCTACATCGACCCGTGGCGGCCGGTCGAACGTTCAGTCATCACCCACGCTCACGGCGACCATGCCCGCACCGGCAACCGGCATTATCTGGCGGCCGCTCCCGCTGAAGGGATTTTGCGTGCGCGATTGGGCCAGGACATCAACCTGCAAACCCTGCCCTACGGTCAACCCCTGACCCACCATGGCGTCACCTTGAGTTTTCACCCTGCCGGGCATGTCCTCGGCTCGGCACAGGTGCGTCTGGAATATGGCGGCGAAGTCTGGGTCGCCTCGGGCGACTACAAGATCGAGCCCGACGGCACCTGCGCGCCGTTCGAACCCGTACGCTGCGATACCTTCATCACTGAATCGACCTTTGGTCTGCCGATTTATCGCTGGCAACCCCAGGCGCACGTCTTTGCCGAGATCAATCAGTGGTGGCAAGCCAACGCCGCCGCCGACAAAACCAGCGTGTTGTTCTGCTACGCCTTCGGCAAGGCGCAGCGAATTCTCCACGGCATCGATGCCAGCCTCGGCCCCATTCTGGTGCACGGCGCCGTGGAGCCGCTCAATCAGGTTTATCGCAAAGGTGGTATTTGTTTACCGCCAACGATCTATGCCGGCGCGGTAAAAAAGAACGACCCCATGATGCGCAAGGCCTTGGTCCTGGCCCCGCCTTCGGCTGGCGGCAGCACTTGGATGCATCGCTTCGGTGATTACAGCGACGGCTTCGCCAGCGGCTGGATGCGTTTGCGTGGCACGCGGCGGCGACGTGGCGTGGATCGTGGTTTCGTGCTGTCTGACCACGCTGACTGGCCCGGCCTGCTCTGGGCCATCGAACAGACCGGCGCTGAGCGTGTGGTGGTGACCCACGGTTCGGTCGGGGTACTGGTGCGCCATCTGCGCGAACAGGGTCTCGATGCCATGAGTTTCAGCACTGAATACGGCGACGATGAGGAAGAAAACGCAGCCGTCGCCCCTGAGAGCGCCGAGGTGCTGGCATGAAGGCGTTCGCCGAGTTGTACGCCGAACTCGATGCCACGACGTCGAGCAACGCCAAACTGGCGGCGATGCAACACTACTTCGCCGAGGCCGCGCCGGAAGATGCCGCATGGGCTGTTTACTTTTTGTCCGGCGGGCGGCCTCGGCAACTGGTGCCGGTGCGCATCCTGCGAGAGTTGGCGGTGGAGATCTCCGGCCTCGCGCCGTGGCTGTTCGAAGAGAGTTATCAGGCGGTCGGCGATCTGGCGGAAACCATTTCGCTGGTGCTGCCCGAAGCGCTTCACAGCTCCAACGATGGATTGGCGGTCTGGATTGAAGACAAACTGCTGCCGCTGCGCGGTGAAACCCCGCAAGTCCTCGCCGAGCGACTGCCTGCCCTGTGGTCGCAACTGGACCGCCAGAGCCTGATGCTGTGCATCAAACTGATCACCGGCAGTTTCCGTGTTGGCGTCTCCAAGTTGCTGGTCACCCGCGCCTTGGCGGCCATGGCCGGGCTCGACAGCAAACGCGTCGCCCAGCGACTGGTGGGTTACACCGACCTGTCCAACCGCCCGAGCGCGCCCGGTTACTTGAAGTTGATCGCCGCCGAATCGTCTGACGAACATACCCAACGGGGCGGTCAGCCCTACCCGTTTTTCCTGGCCCATGCATTGTCGCAACCGGTCGAGCGTTTCGAAGCCCTGCTCGGCCCGGCCAGCGATTGGCAAGTGGAATGGAAGTGGGATGGCATCCGCGCCCAGGTGGTCAAACGCGACGGGCGACTGTGGATCTGGTCGCGAGGTGAAGAACTGGTCACCGAGCGCTTCCCCGAACTCGACAGTCTGGTTCACTGCTTGCCCGACGGTACGGTGATCGACGGTGAAATCGTCGCCTGGAAAACCGAACAACCCACCACCGAAGACGCCTTCAACCCTCATTCCCCGGCCTCACCCGCGGTAAAGCCTTTCGCTTTGCTGCAACAGCGGATCGGCCGTAAAACCCTGGACAAAAAGATCCTCGAAGAAGTGCCGGTGGTGGTCCTCGCCTACGACCTGCTGGAATGGCAAGGTGAAGACTGGCGCAACCAGCCTCAGGCCAAGCGTCGCACTCAACTGGAGCACGTCGTCAGCCGCTGTTACAACCCGGTGTTGTTCACTTCACCGGTACTCACCGGCGCAGACTGGTTTGACCTCGCCCGACAGCGGCAAGCCTCCCGCAAGCTCGGTGTCGAAGGCATGATGCTCAAGGCCCGGGATGCGTTGTATGGCGTCGGGCGGACCAAGGACATGGGCGTCTGGTGGAAATGGAAAGTCGACCCGTTCAGCGTCGACGCGGTACTGATTTATGCGCAACGCGGCCATGGTCGCCGCGCCAGTCTCTACAGCGATTACACCTTCGCCGTGTGGGACGGGCCGCCTGACGCGAGCGAACGCGCACTGGTGCCATTTGCCAAGGCCTATTCAGGGCTGACAGACGAAGAAATGCGCCAGGTCGACAGCATCGTGCGCAAGACCACCGTAGAGACATTCGGGCCGGTGAGCAGTGTGACGCCGAGCCTGGTGTTTGAACTGGGATTTGAAGGCATCGCCCTGTCCAGGCGACACAAGAGCGGGATTGCGGTGCGGTTTCCGAGGATGCTGCGCTGGCGGCAGGATAAGTCGGTCGAAGAAGCTGACAATCTGGGAACGTTGCAAGACTTACTCTGCTGACGATCAGATACGCCCCCTATCGGTGCAGCTATTTTCCGGCGCCCGTTTTCGTGCACAAATCCCTCCTTGCCATTTCTTGAATCACCTTTTAAAACACTTGTTCGGGACTCTGGTTCGGAAATTGCTACTTTCATAGGGTCTTACGCTTTCCAGTAACAATAATTCTGCGCCACAAGCGCTCATATTGGTTTTTAGGGATTGAATAATGAAAAAAGCATTGCTGACCCTTTCTGCACTGGCGTTGTGCATGGCAGCCGGTTCCGCGCTGGCCAAGGAATACAAGGAATTGCGTTTTGGCGTTGATCCTTCCTACGCTCCGTTTGAGTCGAAAGCGGCTGACGGTAGCCTGGTAGGTTTCGACATCGATCTGGGTAACGCGATCTGCGCCGAGCTGAAGGTCAAGTGCAAATGGGTCGAAAGCGATTTCGACGGCATGATTCCGGGCCTGAAGGCCAATAAATTCGACGGTGTGATCTCTTCGATGACCGTCACCCCGGCCCGCGAAAAAGTCATCGACTTCTCCAGCGAGCTGTTCTCCGGCCCAACCGCATACGTGTCCAAGAAAGGTTCTGGCGTCACCGCAGACGTCGCTTCGCTCAAGGGCAAAACTGTCGGCTACGAACAAGGCACCATCCAGGAAGCCTATGCCAAAGCCGTTCTGGACAAGGCGGGCGTGAAAACCCAGGCCTATCAGAACCAGGACCAAGTGTATTCCGACCTGACTTCCGGTCGTCTCGACGCCGGCATCCAGGACATGCTGCAGGCCGAACTGGGCTTTTTGAAGTCGCCACAAGGTGCCGGTTACGAAATCAGCAAGCCGGTGGACAGCGAATTGCTGCCAGCTAAAACGGCTGTCGGTATCTCGAAAGGTAACAAAGACCTCAAGGCACTTTTGGATAAAGGTATCAAAGCGTTACACGACGATGGCACCTACGCCACCATTCAGAAGAAACACTTTGGCGATCTGAATCTGTACAGCGGCAAATAATGCCCGGCGCCCATCTTGCGATGGGCGCTTTTTTCATCCGATCAGGTTGCTGATTTATGTTCGAAAACCTACTACAAAACCTGGGGCTCTCAGCCTTCAGCCTCCAGGGCTTCGGTCCGTTGCTGATGGAAGGCACCTGGATGACCATCAAATTGTCGGTGTTGTCGCTGTTGGTGGCCGTGTTGCTCGGCTTGCTCGGCGCCAGTGCCAAGCTGTCAAAAGTCAAACTGGTGCGCGTACCGGCCCAGCTCTACACCACGCTGATTCGCGGTGTGCCGGACCTGGTGCTGATGCTGTTGATCTTCTACAGCCTGCAGACCTGGCTGACGTCGTTTACCGATTTGATGGAATGGGAATACATCGAGATCAACCCGTTCAGCGCCGGGGTCATCACCCTGGGCTTCATTTATGGCGCGTACTTCACCGAAACCTTCCGTGGCGCGATTCTCGCGGTCCCACGGGGCCAGGTCGAAGCGGCGACCGCGTATGGCCTCAAACGCGGCCAGCGCTTCTGGATCGTAGTGTTCCCACAGATGATGCGTTTTGCCCTGCCGGGTATCGGTAACAACTGGATGGTGATGCTCAAGGCCACCGCGCTGGTCTCGATCATCGGCCTCGCCGACCTGGTCAAGGCAGCACAAGATGCCGGCAAAAGCACCTATCAGCTGTTCTACTTCCTGGTACTTGCAGCGTTGATTTACCTGCTGATCACCAGCGCCTCCAACTTCGTCCTGCGCTGGCTCGAACGCCGCTACGCCGCCGGTTCCCGGGAGGCCGTACGATGATCGAGCTCTTGCAGGAATACTGGAAACCGTTCCTTTACACCGACGGCTACAACATCACCGGCCTGGCCATGACCATGTGGCTGCTCAGCGCGTCGATCTTCATCGGTTTCGTGGTGTCGATCCCGCTGTCCATCGCCCGGGTTTCGCCGCATTTCTACATCCGCTGGCCGGTTCAGTTCTTCACCTATCTGTTCCGCGGTACGCCTCTCTATATTCAGCTGCTGATCTGCTACACCGGGATTTACAGTCTGGCCGCCGTGCGCGCCCAGCCCGTGCTCGATGCGTTCTTTCGCGATGCGATGAACTGCACGATCCTGGCCTTCGCCCTGAACACCTGCGCCTACACCACGGAGATTTTCGCCGGGGCGATTCGCAGCATGGCGCATGGTGAAGTCGAAGCGGCCAAGGCATACGGTCTGACAGGCTGGAAGCTTTATGCCTACGTGATCATGCCTTCAGCCCTGCGTCGTTCGTTGCCTTATTACAGCAACGAAGTGATTCTGATGCTGCACTCGACCACCGTGGCCTTCACCGCGACCATCCCGGACATCTTGAAAGTCGCGCGGGACGCCAACTCGGCGACCTTCCTGACCTTCCAGTCGTTCGGCATCGCCGCGCTGATCTACCTGACCGTTACCTTTGCGCTGGTCGGCGTGTTCCGCCTCGCCGAACGCCGATGGCTGGCCTTCCTCGGGCCAACCCACTAGGACCCGCTTTAGGAATAAAGAGACATGCGCCACCAGATTCATGACCTGCTGGCCCCGCTGCCGGGGACCGCTCGACAGATTCACAGCTTTCACTTCGGCCCCTCATCGGCCAAAGGCAAGATTTACATCCAGTCATCCCTGCATGCCGACGAAATGCCGGGCATGCTGGTTGCCTGGCACCTCAAGCAACGTCTGGCGGAACTCGAAGCCGCCGGCCGTCTGCGCAGTGAAATCGTGCTGGTGCCGGTGGCCAACCCGGTCGGCCTCGAACAAGTGCTGATGGATGTACCGCTGGGCCGTTACGACCTCGAAAGCGGGCAGAACTTCAACCGCTGGTTCGTCGATCTGAGCGAAGCCGTCGGCAACGAGATCGAAGGTCTGCTCGGCGACGATCCGCAGCACAACCTCGAACTGATTCGCAGCAGCCTGCGCAATGCCCTCGCCCAACAGACGGCCAGCACGCAACTGCAATCCCAGCGCCTGGCTCTGCAACGGCTGGCCTGCGATGCCGACATGGTGCTGGACCTGCATTGCGATTTCGAAGCGGTCGCCCACCTTTACACCACGCCCGAGGCCTGGCCGCAGGTCGAGCCACTGGCGCGGTACATCGGTGCCGAAGCCAGCCTGCTGGCTACCGACTCCGGCGGTCAGTCGTTCGATGAATGCTTCACTCTGCTCTGGTGGCAATTGAAGGAGCGCTTCGGCGAACACTTCGACATTCCGCTGGGCAGTTTCTCGGTCACCGTCGAATTGCGCGGTCAGGGCGACGTCAATCACCCCTTGGCGAGCCTCGATTGCCAGGCGCTGATCGATTACCTGATTCACTTCGGCGCCATTGCCGGCGAACCTGCGTCGCTGCCCGAACTGCCCTACCCGGCCACGCCGCTGGCCGGCGTTGAACCGGTGGCAACACCGGTCGGTGGGCTGCTGGTATTCACCGCGCTACCAGGGGAATACCTCGAAGCCGGGCAACTGATCGCTGAAATCATCGACCCGATCTTTGACCGCGTCACCCCCGTTCATTGCACCGTCGCCGGGTTGATGTACGCCCGTTCGCTACGGCGCATGGCCACTGCCGGCATGGTGATCGCCCACGTCGCGGGCACCGAAGCCTATCGCAGCGGCTACCTACTTTCGCCTTGAGGATGCATGCCCCCATGTACAAACTGACCATTGAAGGCCTGCATAAAAGCTATGGCGAACATGAAGTACTCAAAGGCGTTTCGCTCAAGGCCAACACCGGCGACGTCATCAGCCTGATCGGCGCCAGCGGCTCGGGCAAAAGTACCTTCCTGCGTTGCATCAACTTTCTCGAACAGCCCAACGACGGCACCATGAGCCTGGACGGCCAGAACATCCGCATGATCAAGGATCGCCACGGCATACACGTGGCCGACGCCGATGAACTGCAACGGATCCGCACCCGCCTGGCCATGGTGTTCCAGCACTTCAACCTGTGGAGCCACATGACGGTGCTGGAAAACATCACCATGGCCCCGCGTCGGGTGCTGGGGTGCAGCAAGCAGGAAGCCGAAGACCGTGCCCGGCGCTATCTCGACAAGGTTGGCCTGGCCTCGCGCGTGGCGGATCAATACCCGGCGTTTCTTTCCGGAGGTCAACAGCAACGCGTGGCGATCGCCCGGGCACTCGCGATGGAACCGGAAGTCATGCTGTTCGACGAACCGACCTCGGCCCTCGACCCCGAACTGGTGGGCGAAGTACTGCGCGTGATTCAGGGTCTGGCCGAGGAAGGCCGAACCATGATCATGGTGACCCACGAAATGAGCTTCGCGCGCAAGGTGTCGAGTCAGGTGTTGTTTCTGCACCAAGGCTTGGTGGAGGAAGAAGGTGCGCCGGACGACGTACTGGGCAATCCGAAAAGTGAGCGGTTGAAGCAGTTCCTGAGCGGCAACCTGAAATAGCCTCACTTCCCACCTCTACAACGAAATATGGCCAGTCAGCTGAAGTCTTTGAAGACATCAGCTGACTGGCCATTCGTTTTTCGCAGGCGGCGATCAAACAACGGGCGCTGGAGGCGGCTCGTCCGGCAAGGTGGGCTCACCGGGCTCGGAAGGTTGTTCGTTGGGGGTATCGGGATCAGGCTGACCGGGAATGCCCCCTGCCATGCTGATAGGTGGATGTGCCAACAAGGACCAGGCCAAAACGCCAACCTGATTGGGCTCAAGCCTTGCCAGTTCGGCACTTATTCGCGGATCGATCTTCATAGGGCACTCCTGAGCGATGGCCCGTCCGCGTTGCGCGAACCGGGCAGTACACCCAATAGAGTGTCCACCCGCTCAAGAATTCCCACGACTTGCCTGACGAACGGATCAGGTGCGTGGCAGGGTAACGCCGCGCTGACCCTGATACTTGCCGCCACGGTCCTTGTAGGACACTTCGCACTCTTCGTCGGATTCAAGGAACAGCATCTGTGCCACGCCTTCGTTCGCGTAGATTTTCGCCGGCAGATTGGTGGTGTTGGAGAACTCCAGGGTCACATGACCCTCCCACTCAGGCTCAAGCGGCGTGACGTTGACGATGATACCGCAGCGCGCATAGGTGCTTTTACCCAGGCAAATGGTCAATACATTACGCGGAATGCGGAAATATTCGACGGTGCTGGCCAGGGCGAAGGAGTTCGGCGGAATGATGCACACGTCGCTGTGGATGTCGACGAAGCTGCCGGCATCGAAGTTTTTCGGGTCGACGATAGCCGAATTGATGTTGGTGAACACCTTGAAATGATTTGTGCAACGCACATCGTAGCCGTAGCTTGACACGCCGTAGGAGATCACACGGCTATCGTCGCTGCCACGCACCTGGCGCTCTACGAAGGGCTCGATCATGCCGTGCTCTTGCGCCATGCGGCGAATCCACTTGTCCGATTTGATGCTCATGGCGGGTGTCCTGAATAGCGAGGTGGAAAAAATCTGTCCGGCATCTTACCGGGCGCGCGCTTCGGGTTCAAAGTCCGAGGCACAAATCTTGCCGATCCCCCGTAATTTCCGGGCCTTGCGAGAAAACCGGCGGACCGTCAGTCATGAAAACAGAGAAACCTTCGTCGCAAGCATTGGCACGTTCCGGAAAAAGGGTTAAGGTGGCGCCACTGTGCTGCTTGTGTCACTGAGAATCTCTACACGATATGTTGAATTTCGATCCAACCATCTACAAGAATTTTTCCTGCTCTTTGCACTCAGTCTCGGCCAGGGTTCTTCCTGCGTCGCAGTTATCTTTGTTCAAGGAGTTACACCATGTCTAATCGCCAAACTGGTACCGTTAAGTGGTTCAACGATGAAAAAGGCTTCGGCTTCATCACTCCACAATCCGGTGACGACCTGTTCGTTCACTTCAAAGCTATCCAATCCGACGGCTTCAAAAGCCTGAAAGAAGGCCAACAGGTTTCTTTCATCGCTACCCGCGGTCAGAAAGGCATGCAAGCTGAAGAAGTTCAAGTTATCTAACTTGTACTTGCTTTAGTAAAAAGCCCCGCCCTCAAAAGCGGGGCTTTTTTGTGCCTGTCTGTTTTGCAGGCAAAAAAAATCGCAGCCCATGGCTGCGATTTTTTGCGTCTTACCAAGCCACGCCAAACCCGGCGGTGTACCGGGTCTTGTCCAGATCAGCATCGTCGGTGCCGCTGATGATGTCTCTCTCGGCCTTCAGGTTAAGCGACGCCCATTCGGTCACCTTGTAGCGCAAGCCCATTTCGGCATCGAGTGCGTAATCGGCCACGCCCGACAACGGCTTGCCCACTTCGCCATTGGTGAAGAACTCCACCTTCTTGCCGATCAGGTAGCGGTTGTAATCCCACTTCATCGCCAGGGAATAGAAGTTTTCTTTACCACCGTCAGCGAACTCATAGTCCGTGCGGTTGACCAGCGAGCCCAGCGAGAATGCACCCAGCTCGTTATCCCAGAACTGGTAACCCGGACCGGTACCGACGGTGCGCTGGCGGGACAGCTCTTCGACCTTGTCGCGCTTATAGACCGCGCGCCCTTGCCAGAACCATTTTTCGGTCAGGAAGCGGTCGAGCGAGTATTCGCCCCGCCAGTTGTCGGTAGTGACCACGTCATCCTGAAATTCGCGGTTGTACTCACCTTCTGCGGTGTGTCGCCATCTGCCGTGACGCGCAGTGGTCTTGAAGTCGATATCGTAATCATCGGTGTCTTTCTCGGCCCGCTGATAATCCAGCGCTGCATCGACATTACCCTTCCAAACCAAATCCTCGACGACAGGCTTTGGCTTGAGAATCTGCTGAATACTCGCCAGCTCCACAGTCTTGGGCGTCTCGCCGTTGGCCAGGGTGACCTTGCCGTCTTCTGCCGCATGCAGCGCCTTGGCCTTTTCACCGGTGTAGGCATCCTGTTTGACCAACAACTGCTGATCGCTTTCCAGGGTTTTGACCTGCTTCCAGTCGATCGGGACGGCACCGGCGTATTCGGTCTGGATCAACAGTTTGCCGCCATCGAAAACGGTGATCTTGCCGCTCAGCTTGTCACCGTTCTTCAACCAGACGGTATCGGCGAGCAAGGGCGTGGAGGCACTGACGACAGCAAGGCACAGCAGGGTTCTGGACAACATAAGCAAATACAGGCTCAATTTTGCGAAAAAAAGTCGGCATTATCCATACGAATAAGGCCCTAACAAGGACTGACCCGACTATTTCTATTGAGTTCATTTCTCAATTGGCGATCCAGGATTTACTCTACAGACGGTAAGGCGAACTCTTTCAGGAACTGCCGACGTGACCGACTCCACCACTGAAACCGATAGTCCGGCGCAAATCCGACGCACGGCGCTGTACCTGACTCTGGCGCAAGTCCCGGAGGGAAAAGTCGTGAGTTACGGTCAGCTCGCCGAGCTGGCCGGACTGGGTCGCGCCGCCCGCTTCGTCGGACGGACGCTGAGCCAACTGCCGGGCGACAGCAAATTACCCTGGCACCGCGTGCTCGGCGCCGGCGGGCGTATCAGCCTGCCTGCAGGCAGCCCTTCGGGGGATGAACAACGCGCGCGTTTGCGCATGGAGGGCATCAGTATCCTGAACAATCGTGTTGATATTCAGCGCCATGGCTGGCGCCCGGTAGAGCACAGCGGTTAGAGTGCGCGCTTTGTTTCCGTATTTCTTGAGGCAGACTCCAGCCCATGCCCCGTAAAACCTGGCGCGCCGCGCTCGCCGCCTATGCCAGCCCCTCGACGCTTGTACTGTTGCTGCTTGGTTTCGCCGCCGGCCTGCCCTACATGCTGGTGTTTTCGACACTTTCGGTCTGGCTGCGCGAAGCCGGCGTGGCTCGCGAAACCATTGGCTATGCAAGCCTGATCGGCCTGGCCTACGCCTTTAAATGGGTCTGGTCACCGCTGCTCGACCAATGGCGCCTGCCTTTTCTCGGCAAGCTCGGTCGCCGACGTTCCTGGCTGGTGCTTTCCCAGGCACTGGTCATTCTCGGCCTGATCGGGATGGGTTTCTGCGACCCGCAAAAGCATTTGTCCTGGCTGATCGCTATTGCTGTGGTTGTCGCCTTCGCTTCGGCGACGCAAGACATCGCAGTCGACGCCTATCGCCTGGAAATCGCCGACGACACCCGCCAGGCCGCGCTCGCCGCCAGTTACATGTCCGGTTATCGGATCGCCGCACTGCTGGCCACCGCCGGCGCCCTGTTCTTCGCTGAAGGCTTCGGCTCCACCGGTTTCAACTATAAGCATTCGGCATGGGCCGGCACCTACATCCTGTTCGGTGCCTTGATGGTTCCGGCGCTGCTGACCTCCTTTTTCATGCGCGAACCGCCGGTGCCGCTGCGCACGCAGCTTCAGGCCGGGCGCTACAGCTTTGTGCATCAACTGGCATCGGTGTTTGTGCTGATCGTGCTGCTGGTTTCCGTGCCAGCCATGTTTACTCAGCTGTACAACACCGATTTCGCCAGCGTGCTGTTCGAAGGTGTGAGCCTTCTCGACCTGCTGCTCGAAGACCGCGCGTTCCTGCGGGCGATTCTCTACACCACGCTCACCGCTCTGTGCCTGTCAGCCATTGGTCGCCGTGGCCTGGCGCCGGTACTGACGCCGATCAACGACTTCATTCTGCGCTACCGCTGGCAAGCGTTCCTGCTGCTCGGCCTGATCGCCACCTATCGGATGTCCGATACGGTCATGGGCGTGATGGCCAACGTGTTCTACATCGACCAAGGCTTCACCAAGGATCAGATTGCCAGCGTCAGCAAGATCTTTGGCCTGATCATGACCCTGGTCGGCGCCGGCATGGGCGGCCTGCTGATTGTGCGCTTCGGCATCTTGCCGATTCTGCTCATCGGCGGCATTGCATCAGCCGGCACCAACCTGCTGTTCCTGATGCTCGCCGACATGGGCGCCAACCTGAACATGCTGATCCTCACCATTTCCCTGGATAACTTCAGTTCGGGCCTCGCGACCTCGGCGTTTGTCGCCTACCTGTCAAGCCTGACCAACTTGAAGTTCTCCGCGACCCAGTACGCCCTGCTCAGCTCGATCATGCTCTTGCTGCCACGCCTGATCGGCGGCTACTCGGGGGTCATGGTGGAGAAATTCGGTTATCACAACTTCTTCCTGATCACTGCCCTGTTGGGCGTTCCGACGCTGCTGTTGATCGCGCTGCACTGGTTCCAGGAGAGCCGCCGCGAAGGCCCGACGCCAACGCCGGCACCAGAACCGGTTCCGACCCAGGTCGCGGAAGAATCGTAGGTTCTTTAGCAGGAAGCAGCGCAGAGGGCGCGGGAATTCCCGCCCTCCCGTCACACCCCGCCGACCGCACGCCTGTACGCCAGCAGATCTCGCCCGTACAATGCTCCGTCATTTCTCGTCATCAGCAACCGACAACGGCCAACCATGCGCACCAGTCAATTTTTGCTCGCCACACAGAAAGAAACGCCTTCCGACGCGGTCGTGATCAGCCATCAGCTGATGCTGCGCGCCGGCATGATCCGCAAACTCGCCTCGGGCCTGTACACCTGGCTGCCGATGGGCTTGCGAGTGATGCGCAAGGTCGAAGCCGTCGTTCGTGAAGAAATGAACGCCGCGGGCTCTCTCGAAGTGTTGATGCCGAGCACCCAACCGGCTGAGCTGTGGCAGGAATCCGGTCGCTGGGAAGAATACGGCCCTGAATTGTTGCGCTTCAAGGATCGCCACGGTCGCGATTTCTGCGCAGGCCCGACCCACGAAGAAGTCATCACTGACCTGATGCGCAACGAATTGAGCAGCTACAAACAGCTGCCGATCAACCTGTACCAGATCCAGACCAAATTCCGTGACGAAATCCGTCCACGCTTCGGTTTGATGCGCGGTCGCGAATTCATCATGAAGGATGCCTACTCTTTCCACGCTGACCAGCCATCGTTGCAGGTCACCTATGACCGCATGCATCAGGCGTATTGCAACGTGTTCACCCGTCTGGGCCTGAAATTCCGCCCGGTTGAAGCCGACAACGGCTCGATCGGTGGTGCTGGCTCCCACGAATTCCACGTACTAGCCGAATCCGGCGAAGACGATATCGCCTTCAGCAACGGTTCCGACTACGCCGCGAACATCGAGAAAGCCGAAGCAGTGCCACGGGAAACTTCCCGCCCAGCACCCGCCGAAGAGCTGCGTCTGGTCGATACGCCTGACACCAAGACCATCGCCGCGCTGGTGGAAAAATTCAATCTGCCGATTGAAAAGACCATCAAGACCCTGGTGGTTCACGCTGAAGAGAAAGGCAAGCTGATTGCCCTGATCATCCGTGGCGACCACGAGCTGAACGAAATCAAGGCCGGCAACCAGCCTGGCGTTGCCAGCCCGCTGGTCATGGCATCCGAAGCCGAACTGCGCGACGCCATTGGCGCCGGCGCTGGCTCCCTCGGCCCGTTGAACCTGCCGCTGCCAATCATCATCGACCGTTCCGTCGAGCTGATGAGCGACTTCGGCATCGGTGCCAACATCGATGACAAACACTATTTCGGCGTGAACTGGGAGCGTGATCTGCCGGTTCCTACCGTTGCCGACCTGCGTAACGTGGTCGCCGGCGACCCGAGCCCGGATGGCAAGGGCACCCTGGAAATCAAGCGCGGCATCGAAGTCGGGCACATCTTCCAGCTGGGCAACAAGTACAGCAAAGCGATGAAGTGCGAAGTGCTGGGCGAGAATGGCAAGCCAGTCACCCTGGAAATGGGTTGCTACGGCATCGGCGTTTCCCGCGTGGTGGCTGCGGCCATCGAGCAGAACAACGACGCCAACGGGATCATCTGGAGTGACACGCTGGCCCCGTTCCAGATCGCTCTGGTACCGCTGCGCTACGAAACCGAACAGGTTCGCGAAGCCACCGACAAGCTGTATGCAGAATTGACTGCCGCCGGCTTCGAAGTACTGCTGGACGACCGCGACAAGAAAACCAGCCCGGGCATCAAGTTCGCGGACATGGAGCTGATCGGCATTCCTCACCGGATCGTGGTCAGTGACCGCGGCCTCGCCGAAGGCAATCTGGAATACAAGAGCCGCACCGAGCCCGAAGCGCAAGCGCTGCCGGTCGCAGACGTGCTGTCCTTCCTTCAGTCCCGTATCCGCCGCTGACACCAGATAGAGAAGTCATGTTCAAGCGAAACACCTTAGGCCTCGGTGGTGCCGCCCTGTGCGGCACCCTGCTGGTCAGCGGCTGTGCCAATCACATGTCACAACGCAGCGAGCACGAGGAACGTGTCGAGCGTAAATTGCTCGATCACAGCCTGCAGATTGATGTCGGCGAGCCGAAGGTGCTTGAGCTGCCGCAACGTCGGGTGAAGATCCACGAGCAGAAGACGTTCGAAGTCACCGAATTCGAAGTCACACGCCACTACGACCGCTACACGCCTTACCAACCCTGGCGGGAGGCTTACGAGATCCCGCTGGGTGCGGTGGCCGTGGTGGCCGGTGTCGGTGCGAACGTGGTCAACGTGTTCGCCCTCGGCAACCTGCCGGACAGCGTGACGAAAGACTGGTTGAGCTACGGTTTCGCCGGGCTCAACCCGTTCATGAACGTGCAGTCTCATGGTCGCGCGCAACAGAACCTGGCGGGAATCGACGAGGTCCAGCTCGACAAGCGCACCGAATACTCGAGCCTGCCATGGAGCGAGCGTCCGGTTGAGGTCAAGGCCGGCAAGGAAACGTTCGAGCTGAGCACCGACAAAAACGGTGTATTGCGCGTGAACCTGCTGGACAGTCCGTTCGCCGAACATGACATCAATCATTTGAGCCGGCTGCTGATCAGTGTCCAGGATGCCCAGGACGATGTGCACACCAATTCGTCCCTGGCGGTCAGTAGCTCCTTGCGTAGCAAGCTGCTCGAAGCTCACGGACTGATTTACGACGACCTCGAAGACGACGAAGTGAGCCAGTGGGTACACCGGGTCAAACGCTTGTCGGAACTGGGTCTGGAAGAGGAAGCCACCGAGCTGGAACAAAGCCTGATCGAACTGACGCGCAACGATCCTGAGCTACAGACCGAATTCCTCAAGTCATTGACCAAGGATGCCGGGCGACTGGTCGCGGATCCGGGACCGAATTAAAGTCAAAAGCTTCGTCGGAACGCCGCCCGGAGCAAGCCCGCTCCCACATTAGATTTATGGTGTTCACAAAACCAATGTGGGAGCGGGCTTGCTCGCGAAGGCGACCTGACATTCACTTCAACATCAAGATCTGCCACTACCGCTCGAACAACTCCATCTGCTCAAACCCGCCCCGCAAATCCTCCAGCCGCACCCCAATCCCCAACAACCGCACCGGTTTCCCGCCGCGATTGAACGCCTGGGTCAGCAACAACTGATAGCTCCCCAAATCCCGCCC
>NZ_JAGYGJ010000005.1:0-189214 GCF_019947405.1 Pseudomonas sp. GL-B-26
TCTGCCCCGTCGGAAGGCCGAGCGCAGGTTCTGCGCAGTGGGCACCGCGGCAAGGATGCCGCGGTAGCCGCCCCCGGCCATGGATGGCCGATGGCGGCGGGCCCACGGAGCAGGACCGGAGCGAGGGTATGCCGAGCCTAGGCGAGGCACCGTACGTCAGGGGCAAGAGCGTTTGGTTACTTGGCGCTTTTCCAAGTGACTCGCTGTAAAAGCGAAACCAATAGAAGCCGTCACCGCAGAAATGGATATGTACTCCAACCAAAAAAACAGCTCGGCTAACCGGCCGCCAACCCCTTCCCCGCCCGCTCCAAATTGCGCCACAACCAAACAGGCAACACATCAGGATCAAGACTGTCGATCAGGTTCTTCAACGCCAACCCCAACTCCGTATCACCCTCAATCACCAAACGCCGGCGAAAGAACAACGTATCCGGATCCTCCTGACGACTCGCCAGCAATAAAAACTCGCGCCAGTTGCCACTGATAGTCACGTGCGCGTTGGCGCGTTCAGCAATTCGCAACCCTTGACGGGTCAGCGTCAAATACCAGGACAACCCCAAATCCGGAATCCGCAAACACAACCAACGCCCGCGCAGCACTTCAAATTCACCATCGCGCAACGGCTCGGCAAGGCAACGATTCAGCGCCTGCTGCAACGCCAGACGCTGCACCGCAAAAGGCACCCGGCGCACCAACGGCAACAACCGGTCAGCACCTTTCAACAACCACTTTTTACGATTCAACACAGTCCAACCTCCTCGACGCGCAACATCCCGGCCTGGCCATGCCAGTAACCGTTGCAACCGTCGACGAACAACGGCGGTGTCTCGCCCAGACGAACCCGTTGATAGGCAGCAATGACCTCGGCCATGCCCTGAGCGCGAGGGCTCAGACGCAACAGGTCGGCGCCACAGGCCACCAACCCGGTGTAATCCGCCAGCAGATTGGTCACCTCCGCCGACATCGTTTGAATGCCGTTAATGGTGAACAGCGCCTGCCCTTCCTGACTGGTCAGTGGCAGGCCGTCGGGGTAGTTGAGGCAGCAAAACCGGCAGTCATCCTTGGGCAAGTTTTCCGCCCGAGCGGTGAAGCAGCGTGCGGAATAGGCCAACGGCAAATGCCCATAAGCAAAGATCTCGACTTCCGGCACCTCACGGCCCAGTTCGCGCACCTGATCGAGCACATCGCCAATCAGCGCCGCCGAGCATTCCACCGGCGGCACCCAACGGGTCATCCCGCAGTCCAGCAGTTGCGCCAGCGTATGACCGTTGTACAAATTCAGCGCCGGGCCGCCCACGAACGGCAACTTGCGCTCGGCCAGAAACTGCACCGCGCCCATGTCGTTGGCCTCAACCAGCAATTGGCCGTTGTCGCAGAGCCGGCGCAGGCTGGACAGTTCGGAGGCCGCTTCGATCAGCGTCAGGCTGGAGATCACCAACTGTGCCGGGCTGCATTCCTGCAACTCGCGCCCCAGACCCAGCCATTGATCCAGTGAAAAGGCCCGGCGTTTCGAACACACGGTTTCCCCCAGATAAATCACATCCAGGGGCAAGGCCGACATCTCGGCGTAAAAGTTGCTGAGTTGCTCTTTGTCCCAATAAAACAGGACCGGTCCAAGGCTGAGCTTCATGTCGCCTCCCTCATTGCCATGATCGATGGTAAGCACCCAGGGTGGTCTGGCTGCCTTCGGACAAACCGGCCAGCACCCGACGCCATTCTTCCTTGACCCGAAAACTGCCCGGCGAGCCACGATGGGCATCCAGTGCCGCGCGCCAGACTCGGGTGACTTGTTCGACATAGGCCGGGCTGCGTTGCCGGCCTTCGATTTTTACTGCTTCAACGCCGATGGCCGTCAATTCCGGTAGCAAATCCAGGGTGTCGAGGCTGGTGGGTTCCTCCAGCGCATGGAAGCGTTTACCGCCGACCAGGAAACGGCCCTTGCACAGGGTCGGATAACCGGCGGGTTCGTCTGGGGTGTAACGGTCGATCAGCACTTCACTGAGCCGTGCGCTCAAGCCTTCGGCGTCTTCGCTCCAGCGCACCGCTTTGGCCGGCGAACAGACGCCACAGAGGTTCGGCGACTCGCCGGTGATGTAGGAAGACAGATGGCAACGCCCTTCGGCCATGATGCACAAGCTGCCGAAGCCAAACACTTCGATGGGCACCGGACTGCTCGCGGCGACCTGGCGCACTTGCGCCAACGACAACACCCGTGGCAGCACCGCGCGACGAATCCCGTAGCGTTGCGCATAAAACTCCAGCGCCGCGGCATGGGTTGCCGAGCCTTGGACCGACAGGTGCAACGCCAGCTGTGGATGCCGCTGGCTGGCGTAGTTGAGTACGCCGGGATCGGCGGCGATCAGCGCATCCACGCCGAAATCGGCGGCGCGATCGACCGCCCGCTGCCAACGTTCCCAGCCCTTGGGTTGCGGGTAGGTGTTGACCGCGACGTAGAGTTTGCGTTGATGCTGACGGATGTGAGCGACCGCCGCGTCGAACTGTTTGTCGTCCATGTTCAGCCCCGCGAAATGCCGGGCATTGGTGTCATCGCGAAAACCGACATAAACGGCATCGGCGCCTTGGCGCACCGCCGCTTTTAGCGCAGGCAGGTTCCCTGCCGGGCAGACCAGTTGCATGGGTAATCCTCATGGAAAAACGCGTCTCGACCCTCAATCGATGCCTGTGGCGCAGCGATCGAAAAAGGCGCTGCCAGTCTAGCGAGACCGGCAGCCAGAGCCTTGACGGCAATCAATTGCCATCAATGCATCAGGTCGGCGAAGGACAGGAACATCACGTTGTCGTGCTTGAGTACTTGCTGCTCGCACTCGATCACCGCCAGCCCGTCGGCCCAACACGCGGCGGTCAACATCGCCGAGCTTTGCTGAGGGTGCAGCTCCACGCTCAACTGGCCGTCAGCACCCGGCGTCAACCGTGCCCGCAGGTACTGCCGACGCTTGTTGCGCTGCAACCAGTCGAATCCGGCGGGCACGGCCATTGGCACCGGCAACACGTCTTTCACGCCTTGGGCCCTGAGCAGGAACGGACGCACCACCACCAACGCGGTAATCAGCGCCGCCGAAGGATTGCCCGGCATGCCGATCCACGGTTTGCCGGCCACTTCGCCGAAGGCCAGCGGTTTACCCGGCTGAATGGCCAGCCGCCAGAAATCCAGGCTGCCGAGTTCCTCGATGGCCTGTTTGAGGTGATCTTCCTCGCCGACCGAGACGCCACCGGA
Source organism: Pseudomonas sp. GL-B-26 (assembly GCF_019947405.1). Taxonomy (NCBI): domain Bacteria; kingdom Pseudomonadati; phylum Pseudomonadota; class Gammaproteobacteria; order Pseudomonadales; family Pseudomonadaceae; genus Pseudomonas; species Pseudomonas sp. GL-B-26. Next base: position 3,236 of record NZ_JAGYGJ010000005.1, read on the forward strand.
ACTCAACAGCAGGTCGCACTCCGAAGACGCCAGGCTCAAGGCATGCCGGCTGGCGGCCAACTCATCGGCCATGACGCCATAGTCGTGCACCTCGACGCCCCAACCGCTCAACAACGCCGCGAGGCAGTAACGATTGCTGTTGTAAATCTGCCCGGGCGCCAATGGATCGCCCGGCTCACGCAGTTCATTGCCGCTGCTGAGCAAACACACCTGCAACGGGCGGTAGACCTCGACCCGCGCAATGCCAGCGCCGGCCAGCAAACCCACTTCTTGCGCACGCAGGCGTTTACCGGCCTGGAGCAAAAGATCTCCCCGGCGAACCTCCTCACCTTCCTTGCGCACGTGATCACCGGCGTTTACGGGCGGAAACCAGACGCGTTCGCCATCGATCCGACAGCGCTCCTGCGGCACCACCGTGTCGGCACCCGGCGGTAATGGCGCACCGGTAAAGATCTGCACCGTTTGCTGCGCGAGCAACGGCGAGCACGCCTGATCCCCCGCCGCAATTCGCCCGCCAATCAACAAACAGCCACCGTCCGGTGGCAGGTCAGCGACCCTGAGGGCGTAACCGTCCATGGCACTGTTGTCCCAGGCCGGCAGGTTGACAGGGGAATGAATGTCCGCCGCCAGCACCCGCCCCAAGGCTTGATCCAGTCCGATCTTTTGCGCCAGGGGCGGCGGCGGTGCCTGGTCCAGCAGACGACTGATGGCCTCGTCCACCGGCATCAGATTGCCGAGGTCGCACACCCGGCCGGTCATGAGCGTGTCTCGCAGGCGTCGATGACCCGCTGTGCTTGCGGTTTCAAATGCGGGGCGAAATTGCACGGGCCGGTGCGGCTGTCCAATTGTTCGAGCAGGATCTGGTTCCAGGCGGTTCGACACGCGCCCGGCGAACCCGGAACGCAGCACACCAGCACGCCGTTGCTCATGCCGGCCAATGCCCGTGACTGCAGACTGGACATGCCGATTTCCGCCAGGGACACCTGACGGAACAATTCACCGAAGCCTTCCACGTGTTTGTCCAGCAATGGCAAAACCGCTTGCGGAGTGTTGTCGCGCGCGGTGAAGCCGGTGCCGCCGGTCATCAGTATCACTTGAACCTGAGGGTCGGCGATCCAGTGGGAGACCTTGGCGCGGATCTGATAGATGTCGTCCTTGACCAGATCACGATCGATCAATACATGCCCGGCCGTTTGCAGCAAATCCGTCAGGGTCTGCCCCGAGGTGTCGGTGTCGAAGGTGCGCGTATCGCTGATGGTCAGCACGGCAATGTTCAAGGGTTCAAACGTGCGTTGCGCCAGATGGGCCATATCCAAGCCTTCCCGTGTATGAGGGTATGGGACAAAGCCTGAACCGGAATTCGCAGTGAGCCTATTCCTCCAAGGAGGTACCTCCACGGGGACATAAGCAGAATGTACAGGCCACACAAAACCTGTGGGAGCGGGCTTGCTCGCGAATGCGGTGTGTCAGGCAATATCAATGGTGACTGACACACCGCATTCGCGAGCAAGCCCGCTCCCACACTGTCCCCGATCGGTCTCAAGGCGCCAGTCGATTTCGCTGCCACACGCCATCGCGCAAACGGTAATCAAGACGATCATGCAAGCGGTCGGCACGCCCCTGCCAGAACTCCAGACGCTCAGGGTGCAGGCAGTAGCCGCCCCAATGCTCGGGCCGCGGCACGGTCTTGCCGGCAAAACGTTGGGTGGTTTGTAGCAACAGCGACTCAAGCTCGGCCCGATTGGCCAGCGGCCGGCTTTGCGGTGAAGCCCAGGCGCCCAGGCGACTGTCTTGTGAGCGGGAATCGAAGTATGCATCCGACAGCGTCGGGTCGAGCCTGGAGACCTGGCCTTCGATACGCACCTGACGCTCCAGCCCCGGCCAGAAAAAGGTCATGGCGGCATGCGGGTTAGCAGCCAGTTGCTGGCCTTTGTCGCTCTGGTAATTGCCGAAAAAGGTGAAGCCTTCATCGCTCAAGCCCTTGAGCAGCAGGACCCGGCAGTGCGGGCGCCCTTCACTGTCGACCGTCGCCAACATCATGCTGTTGGCTTCGACAGGCGCGCGTTCGGTGTCGCGGGCCAGCTGCATCCATTGCCGGAACATCGCCATCGGGTCGTCCAGTGCCGACTCGTCTTGCAGGCCAAACAGGGTGTAGTTGCGGCGCATCTGTGCCAGGGAAAGGGGCATGACGGTGATCTCCAAAAAGGTTCTGCCCAGTGTGCTATGCACTGCGTAAGACCACCTTGATCACCATCAACACTGAGCACACCCAGCCTTATTTGAGGCGCAGACGCCGAGCCAGTTTGTGCAGGTTGCTGGGATCGACTTCCAGAATCCGCGCGGCGCTGGCCCAGTTCTCCCCGGACAGGCTCAAGGCCTGGAGAATTTTCTTGCGCTGGTAATCGTCGACCGCTTCACCCAAGGGCTGGAACGGCTCATCAGCCATCACGTCCAGGGGACTTTCGACGACCGCGCCCTGCCCGCCCATGGCACTGTCGAGGTCCAGAATCTCGGGTTCCAGCGTCATGATCAGGGTGCGACTCGTGCCGCGACTGAGCTGCTTCAACGCGGCTCGGCTGATCACATGCTCCAGCTCGCGCACGTTGCCCGGCCAGCTGTAAGTCAGCAGCGCTCGCTCCGCCGCCGGCGACAGACGCAAGCCACGCAGGCCGAGCCGTGCCCGATTGAGTTCAAGGAAATGCCCGGCCAGCATCAATACATCATTACCCCGCTCGCGCAGCGGCGGGATCGGCACCGGGTACACCGAGAGCCGGTGATACAGATCGGCCCGAAACAGGCCGTCGCGGATGCTGTCCGGCAGGTGCCGGTTGGTCGCGGCGATGATTCGCACATCGACATGCAACGGCTTGTCGGCGCCGAGGCGCTGGATCTCGCCGTTCTGCAGGGTGCGCAGCAACTTCGCTTGCACGGCCAATGGCAATTCACCGACTTCATCGAGAAACAGCGTGCCACCGTTGGCGGCATCGAAACGTCCGGCACGGTCACTGGTGGCGCCGGAAAACGCGCCTTTGACATGGCCGAACAATTCACTCTCTGCCAGAGACTCCGGCAAGGCGGCACAGTTAACGTGTATCAGCGGCTTGTGGTGGCGCCTTGAAAGACGATGCAAGCGCCGGGCGAACAACTCTTTGCCGACGCCAGTCTCGCCCAACAGCAATACCGGCAGATCGGAGTCGGCCAGTACGTCCAGTTCATTGAGCAACTGATGCAGCACCTCGCTCTGCCCGAGGATCTCGCCCTCCTCGACGGGCATTCGCAAATCCTGGGGATCGCTGCGGGACAGACGCAAGCTGCGGTTTTCCTGCTCAAGCCGGGTGACTCGCACGGCGGCTTCGATCTGCAAGGTGCAGCGCTTGAGTTCTTCCCGCGCACGGCTGTCGAAGGTTCCGGCGTGCAGCGCATCGAGGGTGATCGCGCCCCAGATCCGCCCCTCCACATACAGGCTCACGCCCATGCAGTCATGCACCGGCAGCGGTTCGCCGACGTGATTGTCGAGCAAGCCGTCATAAGGATCCGGCAGGCGACTGTCGGGCTCGAACCAGGTGGGTTCGCGCGACGCCATGATCGCCGCCAGCCGCGGATGCTGGGCGATGACGAAGCGACGGCCCAACGCTTCATGCACCAGCCCCACCGTCGCAACCGGCCTCAGACTGTCGTCATCCAGACGCAGCAATCCCACGGCGCCACTGTTGAAGTACTCACGCAGGGTCTGGACCAATCGTTGCAACCGCACAGCATTGGGCAACTCGACAATCAGGTCGGCCGCCAGGCTTTCACGCAGCATGGTAGTTATTACCCTCTATGGTTGGATTCACCCTAAAGCGTCCGGGTGCCTATCACCACAACTAAAAAATAAGTCATATCTTTCAATACGTTAAATATGGCATGCCGGATGCAATGAGCCTGGGGAACCGTTGAAATCCAAACAAGGAACCCCCTGATGAGCCTGACCCTACTGGAACAAAGCCTCGGCCAACTGGCTTGCGACATTCCCGGCGCCACGCGGATTTTTCACACCTTCAAACTGGACTTCTGTTGTGGCGGGCATAAAAGCCTGCGTGAAGCGGCCGCTGGCAAAGACCTCGATCCGGTCCTGATCGCCGATGCACTGCACCAGCTGCAAGACACCGGCGAAACCCAACACGACTGGCGCAACGAACCGTCGGAGCTGTTGATCGCCCATCTTCTGGCGCGCTACCACGCCCGCCATCGCGAGCAACTGCCGGAACTGATCCGCCTGGCCCGTCGCGTCGAGCAGGTCCATGGTGCGCGCAGCAGCTGCCCCAACGGCCTGGCCGATCTGCTGACCGACATGCAACAAGAACTCGAAGGCCACATGCTCAAGGAAGAACAAGTGCTCTTCCCGATGCTGCAACAGGGCATCGGCCCTCAGGCCGCGCCGCCGATCCAGGTGCTGCGCTTTGAACATGATCAACATGGCGAAGCATTGGAGAGGCTGCTCGCGCTGACCAACAACATCACCCCGCCGGCCGATGCCTGTAACACCTGGCGTGCCCTGTATCGTGGGCTGCTGGAGTTTCGTGATGACCTGATGCAACACATCCATCTGGAAAACAACGTGTTGTTTGTTAATGCCTTGAACCGTCGTCATTGATTGATTGCCGCTCACACCCGACCCGCGCCAGCCCACCGGTTGACGCGGGTTTTGTCTGTCAGGGACGGCGGGCGATCAACCGTGCCAATAGAACATCGCCTTGGCCAGGATCACGATCAACACCATGTGCCCGAGGATGCTGCGGCGAATCCAGCTGGCGCGGGTCGTGGTCAGTCGTGCGCTTTTCAGCCAGTACGCCAGCAGGAAGTAATGGCCGATGATGCTCAGCGCCAGGACGATCTTCAGGCTCAGCAACGTGCCAAAACTGCTGGCCAGCGGCTGACTCAATACGCCCCGGTGCTGCCACGCCAGGCTGATGCCGGCGCCATACAACAGCAACACCACGCCATGCAGCACCTTGCGCGAGCGCACTGCAATCGCTTGATCTGCGGTCGTTTGCGCGGTATCCGCCAACTGCTGACGGGCGCGGTGCCAGATCACCACCTCGAAAAACAGCGTGCCGATGAAGGCAATCGCCGCCAGCAAGTGGGTGACCAGTAAAAAGGGATATAACACCGGCAGCCTCCATCAGTTCACGTGGTTAGCCCGGATGACCGTCCACCCGGGCCCGCAGCAGCATCGGCCCATAGCGCCAGGCGTACAGCGCAAACGCCAGCGCCCAACACAGGCCGGCCAGCCACAATGCAGGCAGGGGAAAGAACAGGATCAACACGACCCGGCTCAGACAGGCCAGGTTGAGCAGAATGAACGCCAGGGTCATGCCCGACGGCGGCTCCAGCGCGCGGCCGGTATGACCCAGGCTGACCCGTGCGATCATCGCCAACACCAGGCCACCCATGGCGCCGATCGTCAGGCAATGCACCGCCAGACTCGGGTTGATCGACACACCGAAATGCCACAGTGCCATTGCGAGACAGGCCACCGCCAACCAGGCATACGCCAGGTACAACGACCACAGCAACGGCACGTGCCAGAGGGCGCGATCATGCCAGCGAACCAGGCGTACCAGATGCCCGGCGGCCAACACGGCGAACAACAGGCCCACCACGAGATTGGGCTCAAGCGCAGGTCCGGCGGCATACAACAACGCCACAAGAGGAGAGCCAATCAGCAGCAGCCAATCCAGCCACGGCCAAGGAGTAACGCCTTCAACCTTGCCGAGGCCACGCTGGATGAAGAACGGAATGACGCGCCCGCCGATCAAGCCCATCATCGCCGCCACCAGCCAGAGGCCGGTCAGCACGCCTTGACGCTGCCAGCCTTCATGACTTTCGACCAGGCCGTACAGGGACAACCCGTCGGCCGCCGCTAACAACAGCAACACCACCGCAATCGGGTAGTTACGTTTCTGCCGCACCTTCCACAAGGTGAAACCCATGAGCGCGGCCACCGCCAGCGGGAACGCCAATTCCAGCACCGCAAGCACCGGCAACGGTGCATTGACCAGCCAGGCCACGCGCGCCAATAACCACAGCAACGCCAGCGCTGCCAGGGGTCGCCCGCTGAGGCCGGGGCGTCCGGTCCAGGTCTGCACCGCCGTCAACAGAAAACCCGCGATGATCGCCAAGCCGAATCCGAACAACAATTCGTGTCGATGCCAGCCCAGCCAGCCACCCGCCGGCTGCCAGCCGGAAAGCGCACCACTGAAGGCGGCCAGCCAAACTGGAATGGCCAGCACTGCCAGAAGGCAGCCGGCGAGGAAAAATGGCCGAAAGGCCAAACGTAACAGCGGCGCGATGGCCATCGCTTTACGGCGGTCGAGCACTTGCATAAAGCCACTCCTTTACCTTGCTGCTGACCTGACGCAAACCCGCACGCGTCGAAGTAAGTCCGGGGGCAATGATCGGGTATTGGCGATCAATTGCCTTTGTCGCAGATCAAGTGTGCAAGGGGCGTGCCCTTGCTCATTCGAACCCTGTGGTGAGGGGACTTGCCCCACAGGGGTGTCTGGATCAGGGTACAAATGACCATTTAATGGTTATTTAAACCCTAAACCTTGTGGTCGTTTTTACCCTCCTATCTGACAACCCCAATAAACAAAGGCCTCCAGGCATGGCCCGCGTCTTGCTCAAGCTTTCAGCATCAAAGAAACCTTGATCCTTCTCGATCCCCAGGAGTCGTCATGAAAAAAGTCATCCAGCCACTGGCCTGGTTTGTGGTGTTGACCTCGGTTCTGGCGTTGGCCAGCGGCGTCTCGCTGGGCCTCGTTTGACTTGATCGCCACCCCCTCCTCAATCCTCAGGATGAATTCTTATGGTGCTTCATCGCGTCCATCACCAGATTCTGCGCAGTCATCACTTGTTCGAGCCGTTGAACGAAGAACAGCTGGATGAATTGATGAGTACCAGCCACTTGCTGAGCATCGACAAGGGCGAACCGTTATTCCGCCAGGGCGAGCCGGCAGACTCGTTCTATTTCGTGATTGCCGGGGCGGTGAAAATCTACCGACTGACACCGGATGGGCAGGAGAAAGTGTTTGAGGTGATCGGCGACCGGCAAACCTTCGCCGAGGCGATGATGCTGATGGACACGCCGAACTATGTGGCCTCGGCCGAAGCGATCTGCCCGACTCAGCTCTATCGGTTATCCAACAACACCTACATGCGCCTGCTGCAGAGCAATAGCCGACTGACCTTTGCGCTGCTCGGCAAACTCTGCGTTCGCCTGCACCAACGGGTCAACGAAATCGAAACCCTGTCCCTGAAAAACGCCACCCACCGGGTCGTGCGTTATCTGCTGACGCAGCTGGTGCGCCAGCAAACCGTTGACAGCCAATTCGAACTGCCGATGGCCAAACAACTGATTGCCGGGCATCTGTCGATCCAGCCGGAAACCTTTTCGCGGATCATCCGTCGCCTGATCGATGAAAAAATCATCACCCAGGACGGCCGCCAGATCGCCATTCTCGATCGTCTGCGCCTGGAACAGTTCGAGTGAGTGCCATGCCCGTCTGTTTGTATTGCCAGCACGTAAACCCCGCAGAAGAAACCGAGTGCCGCCAATGCGGCATGCCCCTGCCGGCATTCGCCGCACAGGCGGGGGAACGCCGGCTGCGCCGATTCATGTGGTTCTGCATCGGCCTGACGATCTTCTGCGTGACGATGTTTTTCTGGTTGCCACGCAGCGTCTGATCCCCACACATACCCCCTGTAGCAGCTGCCGAGCCTGCGAGGCTGCGTTCGGCTGCGAAGCAGTCGTAAAACCATTCACCGCGGTGTATCAGTTAAACCGCGGGTTCAGGGTTTACGACTGCTGCGCAGCCGAACGCAGCCTCGCAGGCTCGGCAGCTGCTACAGACCGTGTTCATCACGGCTGGGTCAACTGGCGATACAACTGCGGCAAGCGCAGGGGTAATTGCTCGGGCTGGCGGATCAAGGTGTAGCCGTTGGCGCCGAACATGTAAGGCAGGTAATCCCCGGCCTCGCGATCAATCGTGATACAGAACGGCGTCAACCCCTGGCGCCGCGCCTCCAGCACCGCTTCGCGGGTGTCTTCAACACCGTAGCGCCCCTCATACAGATCCAGATCATTCGGTTTGCCATCCGTCAGCAGCAGCAACAGTTTGCTGCGGCGTTTGCTCTTGCCCAGTAATTGGGTGGCCTGGCGAATTGCGGCACCCATGCGCGTGTAATAACCCGGCTTGAGCCCTTGAATGCGACCGCGGGTGTTGTCGTCATAACGCTGGGTGAAGGACTTGAGTTCCTGCATGCGCACTTGATGACGACGCAGCGAGGAAAATCCATACAGGGCGAAATCATCACCGAGCACCGACAGGGTTTCGCCGAACAGCAACAGGCTGTCGCGGATCACATCAATCACCCGATGCTCATCGTTCAAGTGCGCGTCAGTGGACATCGACACATCGGCCAGCAACAGGCACGCCAGGTCGCGGCGCGTCTGCCGTTGTTCCATGAACAGACCGCGCTCCGCACACTGGCCATGCTCGCGTTCTACGTGAAAATCCAGCCAGGCCTGCATGTCCAGTTCAGACCCTTGGGGTTGCTGGCGCAGCCATTGACGGTCATTGCGCAGGTGCTCGAACTGGCGGCGCAGACGGTGCGCCGAGGCCTTCAGCCGTGGTGGCAGTGGCTGCGCCTCACAGTCGCGGGGCACCATCATTTGCAGATTGACGAAGCTGTCCTGCATCTGCTGTTTGCGGTAATCCCACTCCGGCAACTTGATGCCTTCGCCCAGGGGAATATCGTCGACATCGGCGGGCGGCAAATCCAGGTGCAGCTTGAGGCCGCCACCCTTGCGCAGACGGGTGCGCGACAGGCTCAACTCGTCCAGGTCCTCGGCGACTCTGGCGGCGTCCGGGTCTTCGCTGTCGTCTGACCAGCGATCGAGGTCGACGTGTTCGGTCCAGCTGAACAGGTTCTCCAGGCGCACGATTAACAACCCGCCGTCGCGGCTGCCTTCATCGATCCGCTTGGCACGTTTGCTCCCGCCTTTCTGCTCACCGGGCGGAGTCGTCAGCGACTCTTCCGACTCGTCACCGAGGTCGGCCGCCTGCGGGCTGGCGAGGTTTTGCGGCGGGTACAACCACAGCGGCAGCGGCCACGCCGCGCGTTCGCTGCGAGGGAAATGTTCGACACTGCCCGGCTCGCGTAGCGCCTGGCATAACGCTCGTTCCAAGGCCGCTTCACCGGGATTCAATGTTGCCGGATCCGGGCGTAGTTGCAGATGGGCATCGACCAAACGTTTGTACCGGGCACGCAACGCGGGATAGCGCCGCAACAGCTGTTGCGTCCAGCGTTGATTGTCCCGCCCCCAATGACGCATCTGCCCGGCCTGGGCCGCCAACAACGCGAGCCAACGATAGAGTTCCTCGTTCAGCGCGACTTCAGGAAACACCGCGAGGCTCGACGGTAGACGAAGGTTGGTCTCGTCGCACCACGCCAAGGGCACTTGCTTGCAGGTGCCGGCGATCTGCTGCAGCACGTTGCGCCGCAACAACAGATCGCGGTCGCTGGCGGCTTCCACGCCGACGCCATTGGCGCCACCCATGGCGCGAAACAACAACGCCAGCGGTCGCTGCTGGTGGATCAGTTCGACCCGGGCCTCGGGAAAGTCCGGGCTGGCGCGCCGGGTGATAAAGCGATGCCAGACGCTGCCGACCCACTCTTCCAGTTCGACGGTAAAGGCCATGGTTTTTTTCCTCTGAAAACCAATGTGAAACGGCCCGCTGTACCAGCCGGGCCGTCTTCCTTCAGGTTGTTATTGACTCACGAACGAACAGCGGAGGCGGCAGTCGCAGTGATCCCCACTGGCACCCGCCGCTTGAAGCTGGACAGGTAGCAGAGCAGCCCTGCGAAGAAACCGAGACCGGCGCCCAGACGAGCCCAGAACAGCACTTGCAGATGATCGACAGTGGCCATGAACGGTAACGCGACGCCATCCACTGGCCAGCGTTGCAGGTAGATCTGCACGACACCGGCAGCGGTGAGCAGCAGCGTGATCATTACCATCGACAGGGTCATCAACCAGAAACCCCAGATCTCGAGTTGCTGCGAACGCTCGTCCGCTGCTTCGCCGAGCCCGCGCAGTTTCGGCATGGCGTAGCTGATCAAGGTCATCACGATCATTGCGTAAGCACCGTAGAAGGCCAGGTGACCGTGAGCCGCCGTTAACTGCGAACCATGGGTGTAGTAGTTGACCGGTGCCAGGGTATGCAGGAAACCCCAGACGCCAGCGCCGAAGAAGGCGGTGACCGTGGTGCCCTTGGCCCACAGCGTGGCCGCGCGGTTCGGGTGGTCCCGCCGACGGTTCTTGACCATGCTGAAGGCGAATATCACCATCGCCAGGAAGGGTAGCGGCTCGAGTGCCGAGAAGATTGAACCGACCCACAACCAGACCTCAGGTGCACCGATCCAGAAGAAGTGGTGACCGGTACCGATGATCCCCGTTATCAGCGCCATGGCGATGATCACGTAAAGCCATTTCTCCACGACCTCCCGGTCCACACCGGTGATCTTGATCAGGACGAAGGCCAGCATCGAACCCATGATCAGTTCCCACACGCCTTCTACCCAAAGATGCACCACCCACCACCAGTAGAACTTGTCGCGGGCCAGGTTGCCGGGGTTATAGAAGGAGAACAGGAAGAACACCGCGAGCCCGATCAGCCCGGTCATCATGACCATGCTGACGGTGGTCTTGCGCCCTTTGAGCAAGGTCATGCCGATGTTGTAGAGAAAGCCCAGGCAGACCACCACAATGCCCATCTTGGAGATGGTCGGCTGCTCCAGGAACTCCCGACCCATGGTCGGCAACAGCTCGTTGTGGGTCAGCTTGGCCAGGCCGGCATAAGGCACCAGCAGGTAACCGAGGATCGTCAGCACGCCAGCGGCGGCGAATACCCAGAACAGGATGATCGCCAACTTCGGACTGTGCAGTTCGCGGTCAGCCTCTTCCGGAATCAGGTAGTAGGCAGCCCCCATGAAGCCGAACAATATCCAGACGATCAGCAGGTTGGTGTGCACCATCCGCGCCACGTTGAAGGGGATGATCGGGAACAGAAAGTCTCCGATCACGTATTGCAGGCCCATGATCAAACCGAACAGTATCTGACCGAGAAACAGGATCAGTGCAAACACGAAGTACGGTTTGGCCACGGCTTGCGAGGCGAATTTCAGATGCGGATTAGCAATGCTCATCGCTTAGCCCTCCTTGTTTGGCGGCCAGCCATTGGTGTTGATTTTCGAGCTCCATTTGAGGAACTCGGCGATGTCATCCACCTCCTGGTCACTCAACTTGAACTGAGGCATCGCGCGACGGCCCGGTACGCCCAGTGGCTGCATCTTCATCCAGGCGTGCAGGAAGGGTTTGAAACCCGCCTCTCCGCCGCGACGCTGGAACACGTTGCCCAGTTCAGGCGCGAAGTAGGCGCCCTCGCCCAGCAGCGTGTGGCAGCCGATGCAGTTGTTTTGCTCCCAGACCAACTTGCCGCGCTCGACTGATTCGGTTAACAGCGCTTCATTGCTGCGCTCTGGAAAGGTCTGTTCCGTGTGATAGGTCAAAGCCAGGAATATCAGGAAGAAGAAGATGCTTCCCCCGAAGTAAATATTCCTGGCCATGCCTTTGGTGAAGGTGTCTGACATGATCGCTTCCTCTTTGCTAGGCCCGTCCATCATAGGAAGCGAAGGGTTGAAACCTGCTTGATGGCGATCAAGAAAGTCAGATGGTTATGGTCGGGTATAGATCGTATGGCTGACGGAGATCCAATGTGGGAGCGGGCTTGCTCGCGAAGGCGGAGCGTCAGTCAACAGGGATGTTGAATGTGACGGCCCCTTCGCGAGCAAGCCCGCTCCCACATTGGAATCGCGGTGTTTTACGGGCTGTATTCCTTCAGCGGAATAACACCAATGTCAGGCCTACCACCGCCGCCAACACCAGCGCCCAGCTCAACATCAATCGCCGCCACAGTCTCGGCGCGTGGCGCATCTCCATGAAGCCATCGGTGATCAGCCACGCCTTGCCGACCGCCACCATCAAGATGGCAATCGACAGCAACCACGTCGCACCGGCCTGGGCCAGCACCACGGTGCAGACGCTTAACGTCGCGAGCGCGGCCCAACAGACGAGCAAAACCCTGGAAACAGTCATGAGAACCTCGTCAACTCAGCACATAGACCAGCGGAAACAGCATGACCCAGATCAGATCGACCATGTGCCAATACAACACGCCGGATTCAAACCCGCTGCGCGTGTTGGCGTCGTACAGGCCACGGCGACAGCGCTCGGCCAGCCATCCGAGAATGACCATGCCGAGCACTACGTGGAGAAAATGAAAACCGGTAAGGATCCAGTACAACGTGAAAAACGTGTTGTGCTCCATGCCCAGCCCCGAGGCCAGCAAGTGCCGGTATTCCGTGAGTTTCAGCACCACGTAGACACTGGCGGCGAGCAATGCCATCAGCAGGAAGACCGCGCCGTGGCGGGATCGTGAGCGCCTGACCTGCTCCTGCGCCAGCGCGGCGAACAGGCCCGCGGTGAGCAGGCTCAGGGTCATCGCCAAGCCGGTTGAGGTGTTCAGCAACAGACGGCTTTCACTGAACATCTGCGGCTTGAGCGCCTGGGTCACCGCGAACGCCAGGATCAGGATGGCGAACACCGACAACTCGGCGAGAATGAAAAACCACATCGCCAGATCGCCCGGCAAGTGACGGCGCGAGAAGCCCGTGGACTCAGCCGAAGTGGACATCAACCACGTCCATCAGCGCAGCAACGGTCAGCGGATCATCGCTCAGCGGCTCGGCCAGGCAGGCCATGCAGGCCTCACGCGGGGTCATGCCGGAGCGGATCATCCGCGCCGTGAAAATCAGCAGTCGCGTTGAGGCGACCTCCTCCAGATCATGTTGATCGAGCCGGCGCAGCGCCTGGCCCAGCCGCACCACTTGCGCCGCCAGCGCGTTGTCCACCTGAGCCTCCCGGGCAACGATGCGTTCCTCATCGGCCACCGGCGGATAGCCGAAGCGCATCGCGACGAAGCGTTGGCGGGTGCTGGGTTTCATGCCTTTAAGCAGGTTCTGGTAGCCGGGGTTGTAAGACACCACGAGCATGAATGACGGCGGCGCCTTCAGCACTTCGCCGGTGCGTTCCAGGAATAACTCCCGACGATCATCGGCCAGCGGATGCAGTACGACCACGGTGTCCTGGCGCGCCTCGACCACTTCGTCGAGGTAACAGATGCCGCCTTCACGCACCGCGCGAGTCAGCGGTCCGTCCTGCCACCAGGTGCCCTGGGCACCGATCAGGTGACGGCCGATCAGGTCGGCTGCGCTCAGATCGTCATGGCAAGCCACGGTGTACAGCGGCAGTTTCAGCCGATGGGCCATGTGCTGGACGAAACGGGTCTTGCCGCACCCTGTCGGGCCTTTGATCAGCACCGGCATGCCGTGTCGCCAGGCTTGTTCGAACAGCGCCTCCTCATTATTCAGCGGTTGGTAGAAGGGTTCGATCGGGTGTTCGCAAGACTGGATACGGTCCATGGGCTGCCTGTTCCAAAAGCGGATTCAAGGAACACGCTACGGGCCCCTGCGACAACCTGGCAAGTGAGATGGCCGGCAAACTTGATCGTCGTCAAGCGAACATTGGCCTGCTCGGGCATAGCCTTGCACGGCACTAAGAACCTGCGTTCTGCGCTGCCGTTTCAGCACATCGCAAAGGTCTTGCCTGAGGAGAAATGGAATGCTGATCAGCAATAGAAAAACGTTTGCCCTGACCCTGACCACGCTGTGTTCGGCACTGGCCCTGGCGGTGAGTCATGCCGCCAGCGCTGAAGAGCCCGCCGCCGCTGCGGCCAATCCGCCCATGGTCAAAACCGCCGGCGCTCCCGACATGAGCCAGGCCGAGTTCGACTCATCCAAGGAAATCTACTTCCAGCGCTGCGCCGGCTGCCACGGTGTTTTGCGCAAAGGGGCCACGGGCAAACCGCTGACACCGGACATTACCCAGAGCCGCGGGCAACCGTATCTGGAGGCCTTGATTACCTACGGCTCACCGGCGGGCATGCCGAACTGGGGGACGTCCAATGCGCTGACCAAGGATCAGATCACGGTCATGGCCAAGTTCATCCAGCACACGCCGCCGACGCCACCGGAATGGGGCATGGCCGAGACGCTGAAAACCTGGAAAGTGCTGGTCAAACCCGAGGATCGTCCGAAGAAGCAGCTGAGCAAACTCAACCTGCCGAACCTGTTTTCGGTGACGTTACGCGATGACGGCAAGATCGCCCTGATCGACGGTGACAGCAAGAAAATCGTCAAACTCATCGAGACCGGTTATGCCGTGCACATCTCGCGGATCTCTGCCTCAGGTCGCTACCTGCTGGTGATTGGTCGAGACGCGCGGATCGACATGATCGACCTGTGGCCGGTCGAGCCGACCAAGGTCGCCGAAGTCAAAGTGGGCATCGAGGCGCGCTCGGTCGAGACCTCCAAGTTCAAGGGCTACGAAGACAAATACACCATCGCCGGTTCTTACTGGCCGCCGCAATTCACCATCATGGATGGCGAAACCCTGGAACCGAAACAGATTGTTTCGACCCGCGGCATGACCGTCGACAAGCAGGAATATCACCCGGAACCCCGGGTCGCGGCGATCATCGCCTCCCACGAATGGCCGGAGTTCATCGTCAACGTCAAGGAAACCGGCAAGGTCATGCTGGTCAATTACCAGGACATCAAAAACCTCACCGTCACCTACATCGACGCAGCACCCTTCCTGCATGACGGCGGTTGGGACAGCACGCACCGCTACTTCATGACCGCCGCCAACAACTCCAACAAGGTTGCCGTGATCGACTCCAAGGAGCGCAAGTTGACCGCGCTGGTGGACGTCGGCAAAACCCCTCACCCGGGTCGCGGCGCCAACTTCAATCACCCGACCTACGGCCCGGTCTGGGCCACCAGTCATCTGGGTGATGACGGCATCTCGCTGATCGGCACCGACCCGACCAAACACCCGCAATACGCCTGGAAGCAGGTCGGCTCACTCAAAGGCCAGGGCGGCGGCTCGCTGTTTATCAAAACCCATCCCAAGTCTCGCCACCTGTACGTCGACACCACCCTCAACCCGGACGCCAAGCTCAGCCAATCGGTGGCGGTGTTCAACCTCGACAAACTCGACGCCGGCTACACCGTGCTGCCCATCGCTGAATACGCCGGCATCAAGCAAGGCGCCATGCGTGTCGTGCAACCGGAATACAACAAGGCTGGCGATGAAGTCTGGTTCTCCGTCTGGAGCGGCCAGGCAGACGAGTCGGCGCTGGTGGTGATCGACGACAAAACACTGAAGCTCAAGTCAGTCATCAAGGACAAACGACTGATCACACCCACCGGGAAGTTCAACGTCTACAACACCCAACACGACATCTATTGAGCTCCATCAATGCAAGGAAACACCATGAAAAATACTCTGTTCTCACTGTTCGCCCTGACCGCTGCGCTGAGTGTGCAGCCGGCCATGGCCCAAGACGCGCTGGAGCTGTTCAAGAGCAAACCCTGCGCAGCCTGCCACTCGATCGACACCAAGATTGTCGGCCCGGCGCTCAAGGATGTGGCGGCCAAGAACGCTGGCGTACCCGGGGCCGTGGACACCCTGGCCGGCCACATCAAGAACGGCACACAAGGCAATTGGGGCCCGATGCCCATGCCGGCCAACCCGGTGACTGAAGAAGAAGCAAAAATTCTCGCGACCTGGGTACTGACACTCAAATAACCGCCTGGAGGGCGCCATGATGGTTTATCGATACGCTGTGATTCTGGCGGCCCTCCTCCTCATTTGCGCAACCGCGGTTGCAGCGCCGGACGCCCAGCGTCAGGCGCAACTCGAACACCTGCTGACCCAGGACTGCGGCGCCTGCCATGGGCTGCACCTGACTGGCGGGCTGGGCCCGGAACTGACGCGCGCAGCGCTGGCCAGCAAATCACGGGACAGCCTGATTGCCACCGTCACCCAAGGCCGGCCTGGCACCGCGATGCCCGGTTGGGCCCCGTTGCTCAGCCCCGACGACATCCGTTGGCTGGTCGATCTTCTTCTCCAGGGATATCCCGCACCATGATCCGTTCAATCCTGCTGTCAGCGGCGACCGGGCTGTTGTTGTCCGCTTGCGTTCAGCCACCGTTGCGTGGCACCGGCGACTTGGGCGTGGTCGTGGAGCGCGCCACCGGTAGCGTGCAAATCATTGAAAGCGACACCCACACCGCGCTGGCCCGACTCGAGGGTTTCGGCGACCTTTCCCATGCCTCGGTGGTGTTCTCCCGTGACCAGCGCTACGCCTATGTATTCGGCCGCGACGGCGGGTTGAGCAAAATCGATTTGCTGACCCGGCGTATCGATCATCGCGTCATCCAGGGCGGCAACAGCATTGGCGGCGCCATCAGTCAGGACGGCAAGTTGATCGCGGTGTCCAACTACGTGCCCGGTGGGGTCAAGGTGTTCGATGCCGACACCCTGCAACTGGTGGCCGATATTCCGGCGACGCCCCTGGCCGATGGCAGCAAGCGCTCCCGTGTAGTCGGCCTGGTCGACGCGCCGGGGCAACGTTTCGTGTTCAGCCTGTTCGATACCGGCGAGATCTGGACCGCCGATTTCAGTCAGGGCAGCACACCGCAGATCAGCCGTTTCACCGGCATCGGCCAGCAACCCTACGACGCCCTGATTACTCCCGATGGGCGCTATTACATGGCCGGCCTGTTCGGCGAAGACGGCATGGCCCAACTCGATCTCTGGCATCCGGAGCGCGGGGTGCAACGAGTACTCGGCGACTACGGACGCGGCCAGGCGAAACTCCCGGTCTACAAGATGCCGCACCTGGAGGGCTGGGCCGTCGCCGATAACCAGGCCTTCGTGCCTGCCGTTGGCCGTCATCAGGTGTTGGTGATGGATTCGCGCACCTGGCAGCAGACCGCGGTGATCCCGGTCGCCGGTCAACCGATATTCGTCACCTCGCGCCCGGACGGTCGGCAGCTGTGGGTCAATTTCGCCTACCCGGACAACGATCGGGTTCAGGTCATCGACACCGAAACCCATACCGTGGTCGCGGATCTGAAGCCAGGACCAGCGGTGCTGCACATGGAATTCACCGCACGCGGCGACCAGCTGTGGCTGTCGTTACGCGACGGCAATCAGCTTCAAATCTGGGATCCGTACCGCCTGAAGCTGCTGAGCACCCTGCCCGCCAGTGCGCCGAGCGGCATCTTCTTCAGCAGTCGTGCACAAAAAATGGGGTATTGAAATGGACCTTGAACTGCTCAGTCGCCAACTCATCGACCGCTTCCAGCACGGCATGCCGCTGTGCCCGTCACCGTACAAGGAGATGGCCAGGATTCTCGGTTGCCGCGAATCTCAAGTGATGGCCTGCCTGGAAGAAATGGATCAGGCCGGCACCCTCTCACGCATCGGTCCGGTGTTCGAACACAGCCGCGCCGGGGCCAGCACCCTCGCGGCCCTCGCCGTACCCGCCGAACGCCTGCAACAGGTGGCCGATCGCGTCAGTCAGTACCCGGAGGTCAATCACAACTACGCACGGGAGCATTTCTACAACCTGTGGTTTGTGCTGACCGCCCCTGATCGCCAACACATCGACCGCGTACTCAAAGAACTGGAGAACGACACCGGCCTCATGCCGCTGGACCTGCCGATGTTGACCGCCTACCGCATCGATCTCGGCTTTGCCCTGGGAGAAAAATCATGAAGCCCGGATTGAGCCCCCAACAAGCGCTGGCGCTGCGTCGGCACCTCGAAGGCGGATTGCCGCTGGTAGCACGCCCCTATCAGGAACTCGCCGAACGGATAAACACCGACGAAAACCAGGTGCTCGAGCAAATGCGCCAGTGGAGCGAACAAGGGCTGTTTCGCCGTATCGGCCTGGTGCTGCACCATCGCGCGCTGGGTTTTACCGCCAACGCCATGCTGGTGCTGGATATTCCCGATGCGCTGATCGACGAAGTCGGCCAGCGCCTGGGGCGAGCGCCCGGCATTACCCTCTGCTATCAGCGGCCACGGCGCTTGCCGCAGTGGCGGTACAACCTGTTTTGCATGGTGCACGGGCGTCAACGTGAGCAGGTGGAGGCGCAGATCCAGGCATTGCTGGAAGAGCATCTGCTGAGCGACCTGCCCCATCAATTGCTGTTCAGCACCCAGGTCTTCAAGCAGTGCGGCGGACGCTTTGCGCCCTCGCGCACAGGAGCACCGACCCATGGATGACCTCGACCGTCGCCTGATCAACCGCTTGCAACTGGGCCTGCCGCTGGTGCGCCACCCTTGGCGGGTATTGGCGGCCGAACTGGAGAGCAGCAGCACTGAACTGCTCGATCGACTGCATGCCCT
Source organism: Pseudomonas sp. GL-B-26 (assembly GCF_019947405.1). Taxonomy (NCBI): domain Bacteria; kingdom Pseudomonadati; phylum Pseudomonadota; class Gammaproteobacteria; order Pseudomonadales; family Pseudomonadaceae; genus Pseudomonas; species Pseudomonas sp. GL-B-26. The sequence goes on from NZ_JAGYGJ010000005.1 coordinate 21,666, forward strand.
GCTCGATGACGGAATGCTCACCCGCTTCGGCCCAATGTTCGACATCGAACGGCTGGGCGGCGCCTTCACTCTCGCCGCGCTGGCGGTGCCGGAAGAACGTTTTGAAGACGTCGCCGAGCAACTGCAGGGCCTGCCTGAAGTGGCGCACAACTATCGACGCGAGCACGCCTGGAATATGTGGTTCGTGCTCGGCTGCGCGACCGAACAAGGCATCGCCGAGACGCTGCAGCGCATCGAAACCCTGACCGGCCTGCCGCCGCTCAACCTGCCCAAAGAGGAGACCTACCATGTCGGTCTGTATTTCCCGGCCTGAAGACACCCTCGTCCAGCGCCTGATCGTGTTGACCCAGGCCGGTCTGCCGCTGCTGGACGATCCGTGGGCGTGGCTCGCCGAACAGCTGGGGCTGAACATCGAAGCCACCCTGGATCTGCTCAAGCGCTTGCAAGCCGAGGGCGCGATTCGGCGGATTGCCGCCGTGCCCAATCACTACCGACTGGGCTATCGCCACAACGGCATGACGGTCTGGGATGTACGCAACACCGACATGCCGCGCCTCGGCGCGCTGATCGGCGCGCAACCCTTTGTCAGCCACTGCTATCGCCGTCCGCGCCGAACCGACTGGCGTTACAACCTGTTCGCCATGGTTCACGGCCGCAGCAGCGATGAAATCAACAGCTACCGCGAGCACCTGCGCTACTTGCTGGGCGACGCCTGTGCGGCCGACGAGATGCTGGTGAGCAGCCGCATCCTGAAAAAAACCGGCTTGCGTTTAACGCCAGTCAGTTCAACGCAGACCTTGTAGCAGCTGTCGAGCTTGCGAGGCTGCATTCGGCTGCGAAGCAGTCGTAAAACCGGTGTGCGAGGTTTATCTGAAACACCGCACTGCCTGATTTCACGACTGCTGCGCAGCCGAACGCAGCCTCGCAAGCTCGACAGCTGCTACGGGTATCAGGCTTGCGTTTGACTGTTGCTTCACGCTGAACACGTTCCCGACTCAAGGAGAGTTGCATGTTGAGGATCAGCCAATACCTGCGTGCGCTGGCCGGCCAGGCGCCTGCGCCCAGAACCAGTCCACCGGGCAGCATTCGGGCGCCGGTGGTGATCTGGAACCTGCTCAGGCGCTGCAACCTGACTTGCAAACATTGCTACGCCACCTCGGCCGACAGTGTCTTTCGCGACGAACTGGAGACGGCCGCTGCGCTGACCGTGATCGATGACCTGCACGATGCCGGCGTCAAGGTGTTGATTCTTTCCGGTGGCGAACCACTGTTGCGCGAGGATCTGTTTGTGCTCAGTGCCTACGCCCGGACCAAGGGTTTCTTTGTGGCGTTGTCCACCAACGGCACGCTGATCGATGAGCACAACATCGCGCAGATCAGCGCGGCGAATTTCGACTACGTCGGGATCAGCATCGATGGCCTGGAAGCCACCCATGACGCCTTCCGCCAACTCAAGGGCAGCTTTGCACGTTCCATGCAGGCAATCCGGCTCTGTCGCGAACAGGGCATTCGCGTCGGGCTGCGCACCACCCTGACCCAGGAAAACCATCCGCAATTGCCTCAGTTACTGGCGCTGATGCGCGAGTACGACGTGCAGAAGTTTTATCTGTCGCACCTCAACTACAGCGGTCGCGGTAAGCGCAGTCGCAAACTCGACGCGCACCAGCAGATGAGCCGCGAGGCCATGACGCTGATCTTTGAGCGCGCCTGGGAAGACATCCAACAGGGCTGCGACAGCGATTTTGTCAGCGGCAACAACGATGCCGACGCCATTCTGCTGCTGCAATGGGCAGGCCTTCGTCTTCCCGAGCATTACCCACGCCTGGAAAACATGCTCCGCGCCTGGGGTGGCAACGCCTCCGGCAGCGGCATCGCCAACATCGACAACACCGGCGAAGTGCATCCGGACACCTACTGGTGGCAGCACTCGGTGGGCAATGTCCGGCGCACGCCGTTCCGCACGTTGTGGCTGGATCAGCCGGATGCCCTGCTATCGCGCCTGCGTGAGCATCCCCGCGCTGTCGGTGGTCGTTGCGCGCAATGCCGCTGGTTGCCCATCTGCAACGGCAACACCCGAACCCGCGCCTGGGCCGAGGGTGATCTGTGGGGCCAGGACCCCGGTTGCCACCTCAGCGATGACGAAATCGGCATTCCGCCGTCAGTAAACATCCCTTGCATCACCTACTGAATAGCCCGTCCGGCCACCCACCTGACAAAGGCTGGGGCCGGTCAACCTGATGAAGCACCAAGGACGTCCCATGCCTCCATCGATTGCTATACCGGCCACACTTGAGTCCCCGTTCCGGCCGGGCGAAGTTGCCCTGGTCGGCGCCGGCCCCGGCGATCCACGCCTGCTGACCCTGCGCGCCTGGAGCCTGTTGATGCAGGCCGACGCCGTGGTCTATGACCGACTGATCAGCGCCGAACTGCTGAGCTTGATTCCCCTGACCTGCGCCCGCCATTACGTCGGCAAGGCCAGCGGCTGCCACAGCCTGCCCCAGGAACAGATCAACGAACTGCTGGCCGACCTCGCCGATCAAGGGCAGCGCGTGGTCCGCCTCAAGGGCGGCGACCCGTTCATTTTTGGTCGAGGCGCCGAAGAGCTGGAGTACCTGCTGCAACGCGGCATCGACTGCCAGGTGGTCCCGGGCATCACCGCCGCGTCCGGCTGCAGCGCCTACGCAGGCATACCGTTGACCCACCGCGACCTGGTCAATTCCTGCCGGTTCATCACCGGCCATTTGCAACGCGATGGCGAGTTGTCGCTGCCCTGGAGCAGCCTCGCCGACAGTAGCCAGACGTTGGTGTTTTACATGGGCTTGTCGAACCTGGGGATCATCGCTCAACGCTTGATCGAAGCCGGGCTGTCGGCCGATACACCGGCGGCGCTGATCAGCAACGGCACGCGGCCTGACCAGCACGTCGCCCGTGGCAAGCTGCACCAATTGCCAACCCTGGCGCTGGATTGTCCACCGGGCATTCCGACGCTGACGGTGATCGGCACGGTGGTCGATCTGTTTGGCACAGAACAACTGGAATACCCGGCACGGCTTTACCCGGCCCAAGCGCTGCAACGCCACGCCAAGGTGGCGATATGAGGCGCATCGTCCTTGCCCACCTGTTATGGATCAGTGCGGCGCATGCCGGCGCAGCGGTTCCGGCACTGGAACACGCCGCGGAAAACTATCAGCAGCATTGCCAGAGCTGTCACGGGGTCAACCGTCTTGGTGGTGCGGGGCCGGCGTTGTTACCGGAGAGTCTCAGCCGGATCAAACCCGATGAAATTCGCAGCGTGATCCAGAACGGTCGCCCCGCGAGCCAGATGGCCGGCTATGCCAACGTGTTCAGCCCCGCGCAGATCGATGCGCTGGTGGATTACCTTCAGCAACCGCCCGCCACCCCGCCCACCTGGAGCAATGACGACATTCTCGGCAGTCACACGATGCTCGCGGACCTCAGCAAATTGCCGACCACGCCCCAGCATGGCGCCGACCCGCTGAACCTGTTCGTGGTGGTGGAAGCCGGCGACCATCACATCGACATCCTCGACGGTGACCGCTTTGAGGTGCTGGCGCGGTTTGCTTCGCACTTCGCCGTGCATGGCGGGCCGAAGTTCTCGCCGGACGGGCGCTTCGTCTATTTCGCCTCCCGTGACGGCTGGATCAGCCTGTATGACTTGCACAATCTGAAACTGATCGCCGAAGTTCGCGCCGGGCTCAACACCCGTAACCTGGCGGTGAGCAAGGATGGACGCTGGGTGCTGGTGGGCAACTATTTGCCCGGCAATGTGGTGGTGCTCGATGCCCGCGATCTGTCTTTGGTCAAAACCATTCCCACGATTGGTCAGGACGGTACTGCGTCACGGGTCAGCGCGGTCTACTCCGCCCCGCCGCGCGACAGTTTCATCGTGGCGCTCAAGGACGTGAAGGAAGTCTGGGAACTGTCCTGGGCCGGCACACCGGATTTCCAACCACGGCGGATCCCTGCCGGGGACGTTCTCGACGATTTCTCCTTTTCGCCGGACTACAAACAGCTGCTGGCGACGTCGCGCAAGGCCCAGGGCGGTCAGGTGATCGACCTCGACAGCGGCAAGGTGGTCACCGACATCCCGCTGCCGGGCATGCCGCATTTAGGCTCGGGGACCTATTGGAAACGCAACGGTGAGTGGGTGTTCGCCACGCCGAATATCAGCAAGGGGTTGATCTCGGTCATCGACTTCAAGACCTGGAAACTGATCAAGGAAATCCCGACACTGGGGCCGGGTTTCTTCATGCGCAGTCATGTCAACTCGCGGTATGCCTGGAGCGATGTGTTCTTCGGGCCTGACAACGATGCGATCCACCTGATTGACAAACAGACCCTGGAAATTGCCCACACCTTGCGCCCGATGCCCGGGAAAACCGCCGCTCATGTTGAGTTCACCCGGGATGGCCGTTTCCTGCTGTTGAGCATTTGGGCCACCGACGGTGCGCTGATTGTTTACGACAGCAACTCTCTCAAGGAGATCAAACGCATTCCGATGAACAAGCCTTCGGGTAAGTACAACGTGGGGAACAAGATTGAGTTTGCTGAGGGCACGTCCCACTAACCTTTATGCCCCCACCCGAAACACCGAGATCACATTGCACTTGTGGCGAGGGAGCTTGCTCCCGCTGGGGCGCGCAGCGGCCCTAAGATCAGTCACTGGGTAGACTCAGATCAAACGCATGCGCTGGTTTACGACTGCTACGCAGCCGAGCGGGACGGTGCGGCGATCCGACAAGCTCCCTCGCCACAGGTTTGCGTTCTGGTTCAAGGTGTAACCGTTGATGATCGCTTTGCTTTGCTTTGGCTTTTGATCTTGATCCTGATCTGCCCCGTCGGAAGGCCGAGCGCAGGTTCTGCGCAGTGGGCACCGCGGCAAGGATGCCGCGGTAGCCGCCCCCGGCCATGGATGGCCGATGGCGGCGGGCCCACGGAGCAGGACCGGAGCGAGGGCATGCCGAGCCACAGCGAGGCACCGTACGTCAGGGGCAAGAGCGTTTGGTTACTTGGCGCTTTTCCAAGTGACCCGCTGTAAAAGCGGAACCTTAAGCCGCCGTTACCGCAGCAACGGATATGTACTCCGAACGTAAATATTCAGCCCAAGGTATAACCGTTATCAACCTTCCAGTCCTGACCATAAACACCCCGAGCCCCCTGCGACAGCTGAAAAACAATCACATTAGCCACCGCCGCCGCATCAAGAAAGTGCCCCGGCAACAGACGTTTACCAAGCGTGTCGGCAACATCGCCAAGCTCCCCATCGCTCAACCCCAGGTTATCCCACATCGACGTCGCCGTCGGCCCCGGCGAGACCAGATTAATGCGCACATCAAAGCTAGCGAACTCCACCGCCAACGTCCGCGCCTGAGCCGCCAAAGCAGCCTTGCTGGCAATGCACGCAGCCAACCCCGGAAAGCTCGAACCGGTCAGGAAACTCCCGACAAACACCACCGACGCCGGGTTCGCCAATTCACCCCGCAACGCCGCCAGCGTATTCAACGCCCCGGCACCATTAACCGCCCACTGGCGCTGAAAGGCCTGCATATCCAGGCTGTCCGCCATTTCGGCGATGCCCGCGTTGGGCACCAGATAGTCCACGGGGCCAATCGCCGCAGCGCGCTCGGTCAGCTCGCGCAGGTCTTGCTGACTCGTGACGTCCCCGGCAAACCACTGCAACCGTTCACCGTAGATCTGCTGCAACGTCGGCAGTTCACCCGGGGTCCGTGACATCGCCAGCACCTTGACCCCGCGCGGTAACAACGCGGCGCACAGTGCCAGGCCAATCCCGGAGCTGGCACCCGTGACCACCGCCAAACGGTCCTGAAACTCGGTTTTCATCATTTTCTCCTGGGCATCACGGATGCCAAGCACTGGGGACATAGCGAGCCCCTATCTTCGAGCAGGAAGAAAAAAACCGACTTGACGGCGATCAGGCTTTTTCGACGGCGTTAGTGTTGCTGCAGCAGCGCCGGAGTGATCTCGCTGAACCGCAGCAAGCGACCGCCCTGTTCAGCGGCTAGCTTTTCAGCGGCCTCGCGACTGGAGAACGACGCCAGCACCACGCCCATGGCGCCTTTGAGTTGCGTGCCGACCACGTAGAACGCGTCTTTGGCATCGATCAGGTGGGCGTCATCCGGCGCATTCCACGGGCTGCGGCCCATGTCGTGGACATACAGCTTTGCATTGCCATGATGATTTTCCGGCTGCAACCACCAACCGATCATTTCCGCCGTGGAACAGAACTTCTTGACCCCGGCCCGCTCGACCACTTCGCCCTTGGGCCCCGGGAATCCATTGATGATCATCCCGCAGACATGGCATTCATCACTGGGATGAAAGGCTGCGGCGGTGTCGCTGTAAGTGGCTTGCGCTGGATTGTCACAAGCCGTCAGCAACAGACACATCATCAGGCCCGCCACCGCGCGCACCGTCATCAGATAAAAGGTGTTCATCGTCAACTGCTCCAAAACTATCAAAGTGAAAATTCATGTCGCCCGGCGACGAAACAACAGCCAGGCCGAGCCCAATGGCACCACCACCCACAGCGACAGGCACAGCCAGAGCATCGAGCCCGGCATCGGCAAATCGCTGCCCAGCGTCAGCACACCCGCGGTACTGGCGCCAGGCTCAAAACCGGAGAGGTTGATCAGGCGATAGATGTCAGCGGGGTTGAGCAGCAGCAACCAAGGCAGGACTTTGGGGTTGAACTGCCCTTCGCTGAGCACCAACAGCGCCAGCAAAGCCAGATCGAACACCAGCACGAAGAAGAACCAGACACCCAGCGCCAGTCCGGCCGCCGTAGACTTCTCGGCGGACACACTGCTCAGCACATAGGCCAGCCCCAGAAACCCCCAGCCCAGCAACGTCGACGACGCCATGAACCGGCCAAAGGCCCAGAGCAGCAGGCTCAGTTCGACATCGTCCACCAGCACGGCGATGGCCAGCATGGCGCAGCCGAAACCGATCAGTGTCGCCAGCGCCAGGATCAACCCGTGGCCGACGAATTTGCCCAGCAGAATCTGCCCGCGACCCAAGGGGTACGTCAGCAACAACAGCAACGTGCCGCTCTCGTCCTCGCCGACGATGGCGTCATAGGCCAACAGCAACGCAATCAACGGCATCAAAAACGTTGCCAGACTGGCGAGGCTGGCGATGGTGGCCGGCACCGAGGTGAAACCCAACTGCCCGGAAGCTGCGGCGCCCAGCCAGGCGATGCCGATGGCCAGCACCGCGAACAACACACTGATCGCCAGCAACCAGCGATTGCGCAAGCCGTCACTGAATTCCTTGCGGGCCATGTTCCAGACAGCGTTCATACGGCCTCCCCGATCGACGCCGCACCGGCCCGGCTCATGTAGTAGCGGTAAATATCTTCCAGAGACGGCTGATGGATTTCCACGTCGGCCGGTTCGTCTTCATTGAGCAGTTGGCGCAACAGCCCGAGCTTGCTGCCATTGAGCGCGGCCACTTCAAGCCCTTCGACGTCCCAGCGTTCGGTGACGTGCCCGGCGTTGTTCCAGCGTTGCTGCAAGGGTCCGGCGTGCTTGAGGCCGTTGGCGCGAATCAGCGTCGGCAACCCGGCTTCCTCGCGCAAACTGCGAAGACTGCCGAGGGCCAGCAGGCGGCCCTGGGTCAGAATCGCCGCGCGGTTGATATGCGCCTCGACGCCGGGCAACACGTGAGAACAGAGAATGATGCTGGTGCCCTGGCTGCGCAGGCGATCGAGCAACCGATAAAGGTCCTGGGTCGCGATCGGATCGAGGCCAACCGTCGGTTCGTCGAGCAGCAACAAACGCGGCTCGCCGAGCAGCGCTTGCGCCAGCCCCAGACGTTGACGCATGCCTTTGGAGTAGGTCTTGACCCGCCGATGCGCCGCACCGGCCAGGCCGACTTCCTCCAGCAGTACGTCCACCTGAGCGGACGCGGCGCCTTTGAGCCGCGCAAAATGGCGCAAGGTCTCAAGACCGCTCAGCTGCGGGTAAAACGTCACGTTCTCCGGTAGATAACCGAGCATGCGCCGCACATGCGGATCACTGGGCAAACGGCCGAACACCCTGACCTGCCCTTCGCTGGGCTGGAGCAGGCCAAGTACCAGCTTCATGCTGGTGGTCTTGCCCGCGCCGTTGTGCCCGAACAAACCCAGCACTTCACCTTCCGCCAGGCTGAGGTTGAGCTTATGCAACACCGTAGTGAAGCCGTAGCGCTGACTGACGCCTTCGATATCGATGACGTTCATGAGGTGGGCTCCTGGGACAGGGTTTGAGTGGATGACTTCATCAGCGGATGACTGTCGAGTACCCCCGGCGATTTCATCACCGGAAAGGCCCGTTGCACCCAGCGCAGCAACTCGATACCGGGGCTGTTCATCAACAGCCGCACCTGCGGGTACAGCCACAGCAGACGGTCGACGTTGTCGTTGGGTTCGTAGGCGATATCGCCGAGGCCATCGTTGTTGCGGTCCCAGCCCAGGTAATCGCTCCAGTAATTGCCCCGGCCATCCACCGACCATTCCTGCAAGCGGGTGGCGACGTACTTGACCTGCCGCTGATTGCCGACAAAAGCGTTGTCGGCGATGCGGTTGTCCTCCGAGCCGGCGGTGAGATGAATACCCACGGCGCTGTGTTCGAAGTGGTTGTGTTCGATGCTGTTGAACAGCGAGTTGTAGATGAACAGCGCCTTACCCTCGGCACCGCTGATCATGCTGTCGCCGGTCGAGCCGTCGCGCACGTCAGTGACGAAGTTGTCACGCAAGGTTGAATAGGTGATGTAGTTCATCAGGATCCCGTAGTTCTGATCCTGTTCGGAGCGATTGCCGATCACCGTGAGCTTGCGGCTTTGCATCAAGGCGTAGCCGGTGCGGGTGCGGCGGGTGGTGTTGCCGATCAGCTGGTTATCGTTGGCGAACATGTAATGCACGCCGTAGCGCAGGTCTTCCAGGGTATTGCCCTGCAGCAGGTTGCCGTTGGAGGTGTCGATGTAGATGCCATCGCGAGTGTCGCGCACCTGGTTGCCAATGACCTTGGCGCCATGCACGGCATACAGATGAATGCCGTTGCCGCGATCTTGCGAGCGCATCGTCGGATCACCCTGAATGCGGTTGTCGATCAGGCTCACATCCTGCGTACCGTCGACCCAGATACCGAAACCCTTACCCTGCAGGCGATTGCCTTTAATCACTGCGCCATGGGCTTTCGGCTGGATAAACACCGCTGCATTCATGGCGGTGAGGTCGTGCCCCCAGTCCAGGAAGGTGCAGCCCTCGATGCCGACATCCGGCGCATTGATGATCAAACCGTTGCCCTGCCCCTCGCCCTGAAATACCGCGCCCGGCTCGCAGACAATCTGCATCGATTGATCGACGCTGAACGAACCACGGTATTCCCCGGCCGGCAGGTGCCAGCGTTGATCGGCGTCCACCGTTAACGGCAGCGTGGTGATGGGTTGCACCGCCAGCGCGCTGCCGGACATCAACAGGAGCGCAAGCGCAATGACCTTCACCGGGTTTCCCTTGCTATCAGTCATTGCTTCGCTCCTGTCGATGGGCAACGGTCAGGCCTTCTCGACCTTCATGCGGCCGACCATTTCCATGTGCAGCGCATGGCAGAACCAGCTGCAGTAGTACCAATGCAGGCCGGCCTTGTCGGCGATGAAGGTGATCGATGAGGTCTGCTGCGGGCTGATCTCCATGCTCACGCCATGGTTGGTCATCACGAAGCCGTGGGTCACGTCTTCAATCTGGTCGATGTTGGTGATGGTCACCGTGACCTCGTTGCCCTGTTTGACGGTGAATTCCGGCAGGCCGTAGGCCGGAGCCATCGAGGTCATGTAGACGCGGACTTTGTTACCGTCGCGGATGACCTTGTTGTCGGTCTCCAGCTTGATCCCGTCCTTCGCGGCGATGACCACGGTTTCGGCGAAAAACGGGTCGTTGCGGTCCCAGATTTTCTTGGTCTTGATCTGGTCACGACGGGCCATGACGCAGTCGTGGGGTTCGGCGAAGGCCGGGCCGTCGTGCACCAGTTTCATTTCCTCACCGGAGATATCGATCAGCTGATCGTTTTCCGGGTGCAGCGGGCCGGTCGGCAGGAAGCGGTCCTTGGAAAACTTGCTGAGCACCATCAGCCATTGGCCGTCGGCCTCGCTGGTTTCGGTCAGCGACGCATGGTTGTGGCCCGGCTGATACTGCACATCGAGTTTCTGCTTGATGTAGTTGACCTTCTCGCCGGTGTACGCGCGAATCGCCTCCTCCACGTTCCACTTCACCACCTGGCTGTCGATAAACAGCGTGGTGTAGGCATTGCCGCGGCCGTCGTAGGTGGTGTGCAGCGGGCCCAGCCCCAGTTCCGGTTCGCCGACCACCACGTCACGCGGGTCCTTGAATTTGTCGTCGAACAGATCGTCGAGCTTGGCGATGGCAATGATCGTGCAGGTCGGTGAGAGCTTGCCGTTGGCAATGAAGTACTTGCCATCGGGCGAGGTATTGAGGCCGTGGGGGTTCTTCGGCACCGGAATGTAACGGGTGAACGCGCTGTCCTTGCCTTCGGTTTTACGACCGTCGACCACCGGCACTTTCGAGCCGTCGAGGGTGATGAACTTGCCAGCCTTGATCGCCGCTTCGATGCGCGGGATGTTGAACACCACTACCCAATCGCGCTCGTTGCGCATCATGCCGCCCAGGTCGTAGGCCTTCTCCGAGTTGTAGCAGGTCGAAGCGGCATACTTGCCGGTGTAGTCGGCGTCGGTGTTGTCCAGGTTGCCGTCGACGATGACCTGGAAGGACATCTCCATTTTCTCGGCATCGATGGCGTTGAACATGGTGTAGCTATTCTTGTCCTGCAGGTCGAAGGTGCTGCCGTCATTGGGGTGCGGAATCACGAATTCGGCATTGGCGAACACGTACTTGGTGTGCGGCACTTTTTGCAGGCGCAGCCCGTGAACCGCCTGCACATTGGGCACGGTGAGCATCTTGTCGCACTTCATGATGTCCAGACGGATACGCGCAACGCGGCTGTTGGCCTTGTCATTGATGAACAGGTATTTGCCGTCGTACTTGCCATCGGTCATCGACAAATGGGGGTGGTGGCAGTCGCCATTCTGGAAATGCGCGCTGTCGCCCATGATCCGTTTGCTTTCGTTGGTCAGGCCCCAACCCGTGGCGGAATCGACGTTGAACACCGGAACACGCAACAACTCGCGCATCGACGGAATGCCCATGATCCGCACTTCGCCCTGATGGCCGCCGCTCCAGAAACCGTAGTACTGGTCCAGTTCGCCCGGCCCGACGTGGGTTTTCAGTTGCGCGTCCTTGGCCGCTGCCGCCCATGTTTCACGGGTGAACACCGCGCCGCCGATGGCCGTGGCACCGGCCAGTACCGCGCCGGTCACCGCGCTGGTGCCCAGGAAGCCGCGACGACTGAGGCCGGTCGGTTCCGGCACTTCAGCGGTTTTTTTGGATTCTGTGTCGTTCATCAGGTGTTTTCCTTGAAGGGATAAAAACGGTCACTGCGGACAGGCGCTCGCGGGGTTCATTCCAGAGCGGTCACTTCCACGACAGGTATCAGTTGCGCAGCGGTGGGTGCCGGTTTGCCGCGCTTCTTGCGCTTGTTGATCAGCGGCGGGCATTTGTTGTCGTTCTGATACGTCATCTGACAATCGAGGCAGTAGTGGCACTCGTTGGCATTGATCCGGCCATCGGGATGAATCGCCTGAATCTCGCATTCCTTGGCGCACAGTTGGCAGGGCGTGCCGCAGTCTTTACGGCGTTTAAGCCAGTCGAACAGGCGAAATTTGCTCGGAATCGCCAGCGCCGCACCCAACGGGCAGATGTAGCGGCAATAGACTTTGCGCGTGAAAATATTGATGACCAGCAGCGCCACCGCGTAGAGCACGAACCACCACTGGCGGTCGAACCTGAGGGTGATGGCGGTCTTGAACGGTTCCACCTCGGCGAACAGTTCGGCGGTGGACATCGACTCCAGGGAGATGCCGAACAGCAGCAGCAAAATGATGTATTTGATCGCCCACAGCCGCTCATGCACGGCGAAGGGCAATTCGTATTGAGGGATTTTCAGCTTGCGCGCGGCCTCGTTGATCAACTCTTGCAAAGCGCCAAACGGGCACAGCCAGCCGCAGAACACGCCACGGCCCCACAGCAGAATGCTGGCCGCGGCGAAGACCCAGAGCATGAAAATCAGCGGATCGGTGAGAAACAGCTCCCAGCGGAAGTGATCGAACAGCGCATGGGCGAAGGTCAGGACATTGACCACTGACAACTGCCCCAGCGCGTACCAGCCGATAAACACCACGGTAAAGATCAGGTAACCGCGGCGCAGCCAGTGCAGAAAATGCGGCCGGCGGGTGAAGGTGTCCTGCAGGAACAGGATCGCCGTCAGCAGCAACAACGCAGTCCCGAGTACGGCGATCTGGAAGGATTTCTGGTACCAGATGGTCAACCACATCGGCCGGCTGGCTTCCTCGAGCGCGGCCAGTTCTTCGGCGCTGGGCAGTGGCCGCTCAAGGTAGGGCTCGGGCAATTGATAGGCCAGTTCGAAGCTGCTGAACGTGCCGCTGACCGGGCCGGTCTGGCGACGTACCAATAACTCCAGAGACCAGGGCGATCCCGGATCAAACTTCGCCGGTTCGCGCACAACGAAAATCGACATCTCAGTGAACTCGGGCATGCCTTTGGCAAACACATCCGAGAGCCGCTGATGGTCCATGTCGCGAAAGCTGATGACGTTGCCGAACTGGCGCAATTGCACCCGATCGAAAATCCCGCCGCGCACGTACCCCGAGCCCTTATAGGAAAACAGCCCACGACCCAGCACCGCGATGGCTTGCTCGCCCGGCTTGAGGTCTTGCATGAGGAAGCGATATTGACTGTCGCCCAGTAGCGCGCGGCCGATGGTCGGCGGATTCAGGTCGGCGGTGTAGAGCTCGATAAAGGTCTCATCAACTTGATCGGCGCTGGCGTTATCGACGCCTTCGGCATCAGTGCCCTTGAAGGCGGCGTCGACCTGGCCACGGGTCAGGTTCAAGCGGCGGATGGCGCCGTTGCCGGTCAGTTGTTCCCAGGTGGCGGGCTCGAAAAAGTCCTGGCGCACGGTGGCGGGCTTGCGCGCCACACCGGCCGTGTCTTCGATCAACTTCAGCGATACGGCCACCTCGTGGGCGGCGCGCATGATGACCTCGTTGACTACCATCGCTGTGACGGTGGCCCCTGCAATCGCATCGACGGTCACCGCGTTCGGGTCACTGGAATGGCCGACGACGACCCGCTGACTGACCTTGACGCCTTTGTATTTGGCGCTGAAGCCGTGAAGTTTTGCCTCAGGAATGCCAATCAGCAGAATCGGCTCGTGGTGTTCCAGCACATAGGCATCCTGAATCATGCCGGTCGTGTCGAGAATCACTTGAGTGTTGATCGGTTTGCCTGAGTAGGCCGGAATATCCACCACGTCCAGGCTCTGGAACACATAACCGATGACCTTGCCGGCGGCGGACAGCGTGCGCACCTTGAACCGGCCTTCGGGGGCGGAAACGGAATCGGTCTGAGGGAAGGTTTTCTCGATGCGCTGCTGCTCGATGTCGCCGTACTGCTTGGCCTGCGCTCCTTCGAAGGTGGCGAGTATCAACATCAGCAGGACCACCAGCCCGACGCCCCAGGCGCGCAGGTTGCCGTGTATCGAAGGCTGATGGATTGTCATGGGTTCGCTGATTTCAAAAGGGCTTTCGGTCATGTTAGGGAGCGTTGCGCCCCCTGCCCTTGATTGAAATCAACTTAAGAAATTAGCCCAGGAAGACCAGTTAAACCATATCTGCCGCAACGCAAACCTTGTAGCAGCTGGCGAAGCCTGCGTTCGGCTGCGTAGCAGTCGTGAAATTAAACAATGCGGAGCTTTAGGAACACCGTGCCGTCAGTTTTACGACTGCTTCGCAGCCGAACGCAGCCTCGCTGGGGCTCGACAGCTGCTACAAAGAGCGTGTTTTGTCTGCAATTTATTAACTGATCAGCATTAGGCTCCAGTGTCTCAAACCGTGCGTGAAAACTGGCCTTTTTGCTCTCCACCCAGATAGGCGTCAAACGCCATCGCGGCACTGCGCATCATCAAATGCCCTTGCGGCAACAGCACCAGTTCGTCGCGGTGAATCTGCAGCAACCCATCGCGCACATGCTCGCCCAGCTGTGCCAGCGCCTCGGCAAAGTACTCGGTGAAGCGAATGCCATGCCGCGTCTCATACTTGTCGAACGCGATACGGCCATGGCACATCAGGTCGCTGATCACCTCGCGGCGCAGCAGGTCGTCGGCGTTCAAGCGGTAACCGCGATGCACCGGCAACAACCCTTGATCGATACGCGCGTAGTACTGCGAAAGCTCCTTGACGCTTTGGCTGTAGCTGTCGCCGACCTTGCCGATCGACGACACCCCAAGGCCGATCAAATCGCAGTCGGCATGGGTGGAATAGCCCTGAAAGTTACGCTGCAGGGTGCCATTGGCCCGCGCCAGCGCCAGTTCGTCATCCGGCAAGGCGAAATGGTCCATGCCGATATAGACGTAACCGGCCTCGGTCAGACGGCGGATGGTCAGCTCGAGCAGTTCCAGTTTGCGCTCCGGTGGCGGCATGTCGGCGGGGCGAATCAGCCGTTGTGCGCGGACCATCTCCGGCAAATGCGCGTAGCTGTAGGCGGCAATCCGGTCCGGACGCAGCGCGATGATCTTGCTCAGGGTGACGTCGAAACTCTGCACGGTTTGCAGAGGCAGACCGTAGATAAGGTCGACGCTGATCGACTTGAATTGCGCCTCGCGCGCCGCAGCGACCAGCGCATAAATCTGCTCTTCACTTTGCAGTCGATTGACCGCTGCCTGCACGTCGGGGTCGAAATCCTGCACGCCGAAGCTCAGGCGATTGAAGCCCAACTGGCGCAGCGACTGAATCTGCTCGGTGCTGATGGTGCGCGGGTCGACCTCGATGGAGAACTCATGGTCATCGCTGTCATCCATGTTGAACGCCTGGTGCAGACAGTCCATCAGGTCCGCCAGCTGCTCGCTGGTCAAATAGGTCGGCGTGCCGCCCCCCAGGTGCAACTGAGTGAGCTTGCGGGTGCTGTCGAACAAGGCCGCCTGCATCGCGATTTCACGCTTGAGGTACTTCAGGTACTCGACGGCGCGATGGGTTTTCTGGGTAATGATTTTGTTGCAGGCGCAGTAGTAACAAAGGCTTTTGCAGAACGGGATGTGGATATACACCGATAACGGTTTCGGCGCGGCCACCTGATTGCTGTCGCGGGCGGCACGCTGATAGTCGTCAACGGCAAACGCCTGATGAAACTGCGGCGCCGTGGGGTAAGAGGTATAACGCGGCCCTGGGCGGTCGTACTTTTCGACCAGGGCGCGATTGAAATCAAATGTCGTGTTCATGATCGATCAACTCGCAATGGGATTAATGCTTCGCACCGCCCAAATCCTTTTCAAACAGGTTGCAGATGGCATCCACTTCCGGCCGACCGGCGGGAAGGATGCTGATGAAACGGTCTGACAATTCAATCAACCCGTCCCGACTCAATTGCTCCAGCAACGGCCAGACGGCGGAGAAGTACTTGGAAAAAACCAGTCCGTAGCGCCTCTCGATAGCGCGGATATCCAGCTCCTGATCGCAGGCCAGACGCTCCATGACCATTTGCCGGATCTGGTCCCCCGCCTCGAAGCGCCAGCCTCGACACGTCGGCAGTTGCCGCATATCCAGTTGCTGCTGATAGCGTTCAATCCCGTCGGTGTTTTGCGTGTACAAATCGTCGATCTGGCTGATCGCGCCCAAGCCGAACCCGACATGATCGCAATAGCCGTGACGGGAGAAACCCTCACAGGTACGGCGCAACCGGCCTCGCTCCTGGGCGACCGCCAAATCATCATCAGGCCGGACAAACTGCCCCAAGCCGATGTAGTGATAACCCGCACAAAGCAGTTGCTCGAAACAGATCTGGCGCATCGCGCCTTTATCGTTCTGGCTGCACAGTGCTCTGACTTTGTCACCGAGCACCGGCCGATAGCGCCGTGGTGGCCGGGCATAATCGAACACCATCAGCCGGTCCGGCTCCAGCTCGATAATGCTCGCCAGCTTCAGCGCAAAACTGTCTGGCGTCTGCCAGGCATGGCCAAAACCCAGATCGACGTTGATGGATCGAAAACCAAAGGTGCGCGCCGCGTCCATAAGCGATTGGATCGGCGCCGGGTTCTGGTAGCAGGCCACCGACCTGTCACAGTCGGCGTCTATATCCGGCACGCCGATGCTGACGTGATTGAATCCCTGATTGCGCAACAACCCCATGGTCGACCAGTCGGTATGGTGAAGGTCGACCTCGACGCTGTAGTCACCGCCTTCATGTTCGAGAAAATTGAACCGGCCACGCAGATGACTCATCAGCCGCTCCAGATGGGCAGGCGCGGGTGTTCCGCCGCCCAGATGAAACTGCTCGACCCGTTGCTCCGCGCCCAGGTGACAACCGACGAGGTCGATTTCACGCTCCAGGTGCTGAAGGTACTGCTCGATACCGTTGTGCTCGCCGGCGATATCTCGCGGGGAACAGGAAGACGGCTTGAGGCTGGAAGGCAGTTGCACATTCAGGGACAGCGGACGGCACTTCTGGCGGCTGACGCGCAATGCACGAAGCAGGTCCAGAGAGCCAATACCGTCATGAAATTTTTGCGTGTCGGCATGACAGTTAGGGTCAAGCACGCCTTGATCGCACCGGGCGATCTCGCCTGGGTTGTGAAGTAAATCGAGCATGACGGTCTCCGAGACTGGCTACGGATTTACAGTCTCCGGGTTTAACCATCAATGCTCCTTGATTTGCGTCAAGCGCAAGCGAAGTGTCTGCACAACGGACCACCGGTCAGCCCCGATTACCATGTCAGGTAAAACATGCCCTTGGCCAGCAGCACGATAACGACCATGTGGCAAAACAGGCTGCCATGGATGAAGTGCAGGTATCGCGGGCTCATTCGGCCGCTTTTGAACAAAAACATCGCGCCGAGGAAATGCAGCAGCACGCTCACGGCCACCGCAATTTTCAACGCCAGCAATGTGCCGAACGATGAGGCCAGTGGTGAGGCCAGGGCTGGCAAGTAGCGCAACCAGACCATGCCCAGCCCCGCCCCGAACAACACCAGCAGCACCCACGGCATCAGCGAGCGGGCCCGGCGGCCAATCCCCTGCTCCACCAGCAGCATCACCCTGGCGGGTAACTGTTTGCGGATGCTTTCCAGGAACAGGACTTCGAAGAACACCGTGCCGATGAAGATCAGCGCGGCAAACAGGTGCAAGGTCAGAATCAGCGGATAGATCATGGTGTTTTCGCCTTGGGTCAAGGCAACCCGCGCTACGGCGAACATTGGGGTGAGCGCACTGGCTGTCGGTCTCTGGAGACTACAGAGACCGTCGGGCTATGCGGTTGATACCGATCAAGAAAGCCGCAAAACCGTGTGCATATCCGTTTCTGCGGTGATGGCTGCTTAGGGTTCCGCCCTTACGGCGGGTCACTTTCGAAAAGCGCGAAAGTAACCAAAGCGCTTCTGCCCCTGTCGTTCGGTGCCTCGCCTAGGCTCGGCATGCCCTCGCTCCGGTCCTGCTCCGTGGGCCCGCCGCCATCGGCCATCCATGGCCGGGGGCGGCTAACCCGGCATCCATGCCGGGTTGCCCACTGCGCAGAACCTCCACTCGGCCTCTCGAGGGTGCGGTGCATCCAGATCAAAAGCTGCAGGCGAGCTAACGCTCGGCCTGTTGAGTGGTGAGGAGCGAAAGTTGTACGCCGATCTGCTTTATGTGGGAGCGGGCTTGCTCGCGAAGCTGTTGATCTTGCCGTTGCCGTTGCTTTTGATTTTGATCTGTTGCCCCTTTCCCAGAGGCCGAACGCAGGCGTTGCGCAGGGGGCACCGCGGCAAGGATGCCGCGGTAGCCGCCCCCGGAGCAATGCCGGAGTGAGGGCATGCCGAGCCTAGGCGAGGCACCGAATGGAGGGGCAAAGCGTTTTGCTTCCTTTTGGGCGTCTGCAAAAGGGAGTCGCTGTAAAAGCGAAACCGTAATCAGCCAACACCGCAGAAACGGATATGTACTCCAACCTTAGTGGCGCTGACCGGTCTAGTGCCCGCGAATGTAATGCTCCAGTTGCCGAATCAAATCCGCCTGCTCAACAATGGCTTCCTTAACCAAATCCCCAATCGATAACAGCCCCATCAGTTCGCCACCCTCCATCACCGGAAGATGACGCAGATGGCTGTCAGTCATAACCGCCATGCAACGCTCAATACTCTGCTGACTGTCAGCCGTCACCACAGGCGCGCTCATGATGTCGCGCACCGGCGTACCAACCGAAGAGCGCCCCTGCAGAACGACCTTGCGCGCATAGTCGCGCTCGCTGATCACGCCGACCACCTGCCCGGCTTCGATCACCGGAAGCGCGCCCACGTTCTTTTCAGCCATGATCCTCAGCGCTTCAAGGACCATCTCATCCGGCGCGATGCTATGCACCTGGCGGTTTTGCACGACCTTGAGTTTCAGCAATTGTGCGGCTGTTTTCATAAATGCCTCCGATGCGGATACGCGATGCTGTTGAACAGGCTCAAGCCACCCCGACTTCCACCACGCCGCTGTTCAACCGCACGGGCCAGACACGCAGACGCTGTTGCGGGTACTCCAGGCAACTGCCGTCTTCAAGGCGGAAATGCTGTTTGTAGATCGGCGATGCAACCACCAGATCACCCTTGATGCTGCCCACCAACCCGCGACCGATCACGTTCGCCCCGGATTGCGGGTCATGGTTGTCGATGGCGTAGAGGGTCCGACCCTCGGCACCCGGCAGGTAGAACAGCGCCACTTG
Source organism: Pseudomonas sp. GL-B-26 (assembly GCF_019947405.1). Lineage (NCBI taxonomy): Bacteria > Pseudomonadati > Pseudomonadota > Gammaproteobacteria > Pseudomonadales > Pseudomonadaceae > Pseudomonas > Pseudomonas sp. GL-B-26. The sequence goes on from NZ_JAGYGJ010000005.1 coordinate 40,564, forward strand.
CGCGCCGTCGAGCCAGACGACGACGCCGGAGTTGCTGACCAGGTCCTGTTGCTCGCACACCGATTGCCAAGCCTCAGTGTTTTCCAGGGAATCGATGCGTTGGGTATTGGACTGGCTCATCAGGCAATCTCCTCGATAACAGGGATAAGGTTGAGTTCGGCCGCCATGATCGGGCGCCGCTGGCCGCGTTCCTGGACAAAGTGGATGTCCGGGTCCGGGCGTTTATCGTTGACGAAGGTACGGAAGCGCTTGAGTTTTTCCGGGTCTTTGAGGGCGTTGGCCCACTCGCATTCATAGCGATTGACCACCAGTTGCATCTGCGATTCGAGCTCTTCACCCAGCCCGAGGCTGTCGTTGATGATCACGTCCTTGAGGTAATCGAGGCCTCCTTCCAGGCTTTCGCGCCACACCGAGGTACGCTGTAATTTGTCGGCGGTGCGGATGTAGAACATCAGGAAGCGGTCGATGTAGCGGATCAGGGTTTCATCGTCGAGGTCGGTAGCGAACAGCTCGGCGTGACGTGGACGCATGCCGCCGTTGCCGGCGATGTAAAGGTTCCAGCCTTTCTCGGTAGCGATCACGCCAACGTCTTTGCTCTGGGCCTCGGCGCACTCGCGGGTGCAACCGGACACCGCGAATTTGAGCTTGTGCGGCGAGCGCAGGCCCTTGTAGCGGTCCTCGATGGTCAAGGCCATTTGCACGCTGTCCTGCACGCCATAACGGCACCAGGTGCTGCCGACGCAAGACTTCACTGTGCGGGTCGATTTGCCATAGGCATGCCCGGTTTCGAAACCGGCTTCGATCAGCTCGGCCCAGATGTCCGGCAATTCATGCAACTGCGCGCCAAACAGGTCGATACGCTGGCCGCCGGTGATTTTGGTGTAGAGGTCGTATTTCTTCGCCACCACACCGATCGCGATCAGTTTGTCGGCGGTGATCTCACCACCGGGGATGCGCGGCACCACCGAATAGGTGCCGTTTTTCTGCATGTTGGCCATGAAGGTGTCGTTGGTGTCCTGCAGCGGCACCAGTGAGGCGTCCATGATCGGCTGGTTCCAGCACGACGCGAGGATCGAGCCCACCGCTGGTTTGCACACGTCGCAACCGGTGTGGCCACGGCCATGCTTGGCCAGCAGTTCTTCGAAAGTGATCACCCCTTCTACCCGCACCAGCGCATAAAGCTCTTGGCGGGTATAGGCGAAGTGTTCGCACAGGCTCTTGTCGACGCTAACGCCACGGGCGATCAACTCATGCTCGAAAACCTGCTTGAGCAGCCCGGCACAACCACCGCAACCGGTGCAGGCCTTGGTCTGCGATTTGAGCAGGCCGAGGTCGGTGCAGCCACCGTCGATGGCCGAGCAAATGGAACCCTTGGTCACGTTGTGGCACGAGCACACCGTGGCCGCTTCGGGCAACGCGCCCGGGCCGAGGGTCGGCGCACCTTCGGACGACGGCAGAATCAGGCTGGCGGGTTCCGCCGGCAGCGCAATCGCGTTCTGCATGTATTGCAGCAGCGTGTCGTAATAGCTGTTGTCACCGACCAACACCGCACCGAGTACGTGCTTGCCCGTCGCGTCCACCACCAGGCGACGATAGCTGGCCGTGGTTTCGTCGATGAACTGATAACTGCGCGCGCCCGGCGTGCTGCCGTGCGCATCACCGATGGAGCCGACATCGACGCCCAGCAGTTTGAGTTTGGTCGACATGTCCGCGCCCATGAACGGCTCGGCGGTTTCGTTGCACAGCAGTGCGGCGACACCGCGCGCCATTTGGTAGCCCGGGGCGACCAGGCCAAAAATGCTGCCATTCCACGCGGCACACTCGCCGATGGCATAGATGTTCGGATCGCTGCTCTGGCATTGGTCGTCGATCACCACACCGCCGCGCGGGCCGACTTCCAGCGAGCATTGACGGGCCAGTGCGTCTTGCGCACGGATACCGGCGGAAAACACGATCAGGTCGGTTTCAAGGAATTCGTCATTGGCGAAGTTCATCCGGTAGCGGTATTCCTCGCCTGCGCTGATCGATTGCGTACCGCGCGACAGGTGCACACCGACGCCGAGCCGCTCGATCTGCGCCTTGAGTGCCAGGCCACCGTACTCGTCCAGTTGCACCGGCATCAGGCGCGGAGCGAATTCCACTACATGCGCTTCCAGTCCCAGGGTTTTCAGGGCGTTGGCCGCTTCCAGACCCAGCAAACCACCGCCGACCACCACACCGCGTCGGGCGTTGCTTGCCGCAGCACGAATGGCATCGAGGTCTTCAAGGGTGCGATACACCAGCCGCGAATCGCCCTCGGCGCCTTCGATCGGTGGCACAAACGGATAGGACCCGGTGGCCAGCACCAATTTGTCGTAAGAAATGCACCCTTGCGCGGTGATCACCTGGCGGCGTGCGCGGTCGATTTCCAGGACCGGCACCCCCAGATGCAGGGTGACGCCCGGGGTCTGGTACAGCGAGGCTTCGCCGAGGGCCAGCGACTCGGCATCACGGCCGGAGAAATACTCGGAAAGATGCACGCGGTCGTAGGCACGCATCGGCTCCTCGCTGAACACGTGCAGCCGATAGTGATCAAGGGCACCGCGTTCGATCAGCTGTTCGACACAATGATGTCCGACCATGCCATTGCCGATCACGATCAGCGTTTGCAGCTTGTTCAAAGTGGCAACATTGGAATTCATAAGAGACACCCGTCGATAGCTGTTCAAAAAGCAAAAAAAAACGCCTGAAACCTTGCGGTTCCAGGCGTCTTTGCCTGTTCATTTACGGTGCTAAGTCAGGCATCTATGCCGGATCCACCGATGTTGCCCGCGACCTGTTCGGCCAATCGATCGTCGTTGACCGAGGGGGCTGCCCACTCGACTGCGTTCACAGTGGGCCTGAACAGTGTCTTGCAGACTTTGTGCCAGTCAGCCATTGGCAGTCCTTGCGCCAGTAAACGTTGACTACGGGCGCCTATGAACGCCCGATATTTGCCTTCGCATAGTGCAGAGGCGTGTTGCGCGGCCTTATAAAAGTGCACACCTCAGAGGTATTTGAGGATCGCGATATCGCGGCGGCGCTGCTTGAGGTTGGCGAACCAGCGCGTCGGGAAGAACAGCAGCACCCCGAGGATCACACTCCACAGCCACACCGTGGGCAGGTTATCGAAGCCATAATAGGCCCCCTGATTGGCGCCCCAAATCGCGACCGCCACCAGGTACATGGCCTTGAGTACGTACAAGTGCAGCAAATAGAAGAACATCGGCGCCCCGCCGTAAATCGCCAGGGTCGCGGTGGACCAGCGATCCTGCAGCTTCTCGAACAGCGCCAGCAACATCAGCGAAAGGCCAATCGTCGGCATCAGGAACATCAGCGACGGCGGGTACTTCTTGGCGCTCATGAAACTCATGAAGGTGCGCAACGAGTCACCGGTCTGCACCCAGGGTTTCTCGCCATAGACATTCAAGTAGCGAATGAACACGAACGCCACCAGCAGGCCGGCGCCCAGTTTGAGCAGGCGGGAAATCCGCTCGGCCGGGTCCATGTCCTTGCCGAACCACGGCCCGATCCCCCACCCCAGCAGGATCACGCCAATCCAGGGCAATACCGGATACGTGGTGCGGGCCCGGGTGAATTCGGTGATGTCGATGAACACCCGCTGATGCAGGATCGACCACGGCACGAAAAACGGCGACTCCGGCCCCACGGTCACGCCATCGAGCAGGTTGTGCCCGGCGACAATGGCCACGCCGAGCACAATCAACCAACTGCGTTTGAAGTGCAGCAACCCGGCGAGCACGATCATGCAGATACCGATGCACCAGATCACCTGCAGCCACAGGGTCTTGGGCGGGAACTCGGCGTTCCAGGCAAAGCACACAAAGGTGACTTCGAGAAACACCAGGAACAACCCGCGCTTGAGCAGGAACACCGAGGTTTCTTTCGCCGTGTGTTTCTGGCTGTAGAGCCAGGCCGACAAACCGGTGAGGAAGATGAACGCCGGCGCGCAGATTTCGCTGAGCATGCGGGTGAAGTACAGGTCCGGCGTGACGCTCAGCGCATCGATCGGGTCGGTGACCTGACGGTGCAGCAGAAAGGTTTCGCGCACATGGTCGATCAGCATCAACAGCATGACGAAACCGCGCAGGGCGTCGATCGCCAGCATGCGGGTGTTGGCCTTGACGGCACTGGTTGCAAGCGCAGGGGAAGCGGTTGTCGCCTGCCCTGCCAATCCTGAAGATGGGGTCATATCAGTCACTCATGTAATGGTCGAGGGATCAGGCCTGTTTATTCCACGGCCACCACGTAGGTGTCCTGCCACGGCAGCTCGAAGCTAATTTTACCTGCGGCATCGGTGCGCTGGGTGAACACTTCACCGGGTATCGATCAGGTGCTGAACCACACCCGGATCCGCCAGGGTGGAGATATCCCCCAACCCCTCATATTCGGCCGTGGCAATCTTGCGCAGAATCCGGCGCATGATTTTGCCCGAACGGGTTTTCGGCAGGCCCGGCGCCCACTGGATCACATCCGGCGAAGCAATCGGACCAATCTCCTTGCGCACCCAGTTTTTCAGTTCCAGGCGCAGCTGCTCGCTCGGCTCTTCGCCACCGATCAACGTGACATAGACATAGATGCCTTGCCCTTTGATGTCGTGCGGCACACCGACCACCGCCGCTTCGGCGACTTTCGGGTGGGCGACCATCGCGCTTTCGATCTCGGCGGTGCCCATGCGGTGGCCGGACACGTTGAGCACGTCATCCACGCGACCGGTGATCCAGTAGTAACCGTCTTCGTCACGACGCGCACCGTCACCGGTGAAGTACATGCCGCGGAACGTCTTGAAGTAGGTATCGACGAAGCGGTCATGGTCGCCATACAGCGTGCGCGCCTGGCCTGGCCACGAATCGAGAATCACCAGGTTGCCCTCGGCCACGCCTTCGAGGATGTTGCCCAGGTTGTCCACCAACGCCGGCACCACGCCGAAGAACGGACGTGCCGCCGAACCCGGCTTGAGACCGTGAGCGCCCGGCAGCGGGCTCATCATGTTACCGCCGGTTTCGGTCTGCCACCAGGTGTCGACGATCGGGCAACGGGATTGGCCGACGTTCTTGTAGTACCAATCCCACGCTTCCGGGTTGATCGGCTCACCGACCGAACCCAACAGTCGCAGGCTGCTGCCATCGGCGCCTTCAACAGCGGCTTTGCCCGACGCCATCATCGCGCGGATCGCGGTGGGCGCGGTGTAGAGGATATTGACCTTGTGCTTGTCGACGATTTTCGCCACCCGGGTGATGTCCGGATAGTTCGGCACGCCTTCGAACAACACGGTGGTCGCGCCGTTGGCCAGAGGGCCATAGACAATATAGGTGTGACCCGTGACCCAACCGACGTCGGCGGTGCACCAGTAGACTTCGCCCGGACGGTAGTCGAACACACGCTCGTGGGTCATCGCCGCGTACAGCAGATAACCGCCGGTGGTGTGTTGCACGCCCTTCGGCTTACCGGTCGAACCGGAGGTATAAAGGATGAACAGCGCTTCTTCAGCGCCCATTTCTTTCGGCGCGCACACAGTGCCCGCCACTTTCATCAGGTCCTCGAACCAGATGTCGCGATGCTGATTCCACTTGATGTTGCCACCGGTGCGCTTGCACACGATGACTTTCTGAATGCTGCTGGTTTCCGGGTTGGTCAGCGCGTCGTCGACGTTGGACTTGAGCGGGATCTTCTTGCCGGCACGAATGCCTTCGTCGGCCGTGATCACCACTTTGGATTTGCAGTCGATGATCCGTCCCGCCAGGGCTTCCGGCGAGAAACCACCGAACACCACCGAGTGAATCGCGCCGATCCGGGTACAGGCCAACATGGCGACCACGGCTTCAGGGATCATCGGCATATAGATAGTCACCACGTCGCCGCGGTGCACATCCTGGCCACGCAGGGCGTTGGCGAACTTGCAGACTTGTTCGTGCAACTCGCGGTAGGTGATGTTGCGGCTTTCGGCCGGGTCATCCCCTTCCCAAATAATCGCGACTTGATCGCCGCGCTCGGCCAGATGACGGTCGAGGCAGTTGTAGGAAACGTTCAGGGTGCCGTCGGCGAACCATTTGATGTCGACATGGTGATCGTCGAAAGAAGTCTGTTTCACCGTGGTGAAAGGCTTGATCCAGTCGAGGCGCTTGGCTTGCTCGCGCCAGAAGCCGTCCGGGTTAACGACCGACTGCTGGTACATGGCCTTGTAGGTCACCTCATCAGTCAGGGTGTTGGCCGCAACCTCGGGACGAACGGGATACAGAGAAGCCGCACTCATCTTTGTTACCTCGGTGGAATAGTTGTTGCTAAGTGTTTGTACTGATTAAACGTGCCCAGTACCTGGTAACCGGGAAACGGCTGCGATGTTTTCCACAGGTTAAGCTTTTGGCGCAATTGTCTAAGCCGAACTTGACCTCTGAGAAATTCGGATCGACTGTTTTCACCCCGGAAACAGCAGAATCCCTCAGCTTTAGTCATCCCCATAGAATCTACCGACATGTGCCAAATAGAACGTAGCGTAACTTCCGTCCAACATTCATGAGCATGGATGGAAATGGGCTTTAGTTACACGACTGGGTTAAATTACCGTGAACTCAACCGTTACTCGAAGATCTGCCAGGCGTTGTTGACCGTCGGATCTTCGAGCTCGGAAATCGGCAAGTACGTATAGACCTGACGATAGAGAAAGCAAACAGAGCGTTCGTAATACTTACGGTCAAAAATGCCTCTCTAGCGCCCCAGGAAGATTCTTCCTACAAGGTGTATGAAATTCCCACCTGCACGGTTCTAGGCGCCCCTGGATAGGCGTAGACATTGCCGAATGCCCCTTCCTCGTAATCTTCGTCCCCCAGATTTTTCACATCCAGATTGAGCCTGATCTTGTCGTTGACCTTGTAGTAACTCAGCAGGTCGACAACGGTGTAGCTGCCCATTGAAAACGACGTATTGGCCGTCTGCCCTGCTCGCTCATCGACGTATTTGAGCCCGGTGCCGAGACCCAGCCCCTTGAGTGCGCCATCCTGGAACTCGTAGACGTTGAGCAGGCTGAAGCTGTTCTGCGGAATATTCATTAGCCGGGTGCCGGATTTGATGACGTTGTCCTTCGTCACTTCGGCATCGACATAGGCGTAGCCGCCAATCACGCGCCATTGCGGGGTCAGGTTGCCGGCGATGTTCAAGTCAAAGCCACGGCTGCGTACCTCGCCTGCCGCCACGCTGTAGGTCGAGTCCACGGGATCGGTGGTGAGCACATTGCGCTTTTCGATCTGGTAGATCGCCGCATCGACACTCAACTGGCTGTCCAGCGCTTGCCACTTGATACCCAGCTCATAGGATTTACCCTTTTCCGGATCAAAACCGCCGCCCTCGCGACTGGCACCGGTATTGGGCTTGAACGAGCGCGCCGTATCGGCATAAATCGCCACTGTGTCGCTGAGGTCGTAGGTCACCCCTATGCGCGGGGTCACGGCATTGTCGCTGGCCTGCCAGCTTCTGCCGCCCGGCACGAAGGTTTCGTAGTCATGCTCGAAGCGTTCGAAACGGGCCCCGGCCAGGACGCGCAAGCGCTCGGTCAAGGCCACCTGATCCTGGATGAACGCGGCGTAGGTCTTGAGGTTTTCCTTGTCGTTGGTCGGGGTGCGGGTCAAGGCTGGACGCGGCTGGCCGTACACCGGGTCGAAGATATCGATCGGGTAGGCACTCACCGCTCCGCTGGAGCGCTGGATTATCGACTGGTAGTCGTAATCTTCGTACTCGACGCCGGTCAGCAAGGTATGTTCGAAACCGCCCGCGGTGAAATGCCCGGTGAGGTTGAGCTGGGTGTCCTTGTCCGTCCACTCCAGCTTGCGATAGTTGAAGTTGCGGCCCAGGGTGCGCCCGTCAGCCGCGACACCGTTGGCCTCGACGGCATTTCCCTGCAGTGTGCCGTCGAGCCATTGGAATCCACCGCCCAGCGTCCAGGTATCGTCGAGCACGTGTTCGAAACGCAGCTGCGCCATGTTGTTGTCGTTGTGCAGTTTGCCAACGTCTTTTTCGCCGAAGAAGGTATCGCGGGAGGCCGTGCCGATCTGGTTTGGATAGCGCGTCAGGCCGCGATCGAGCGGGTGGTTGTTGCGCATGAAGTCGCCTTCGAAAATCACCCTGGTGTCGTCGTTGACCTGCCAGGCAAGCACCGGCGTGACGCCGTAGCGCTCGGTTTCGACATGATCGCGGAAGGTGTCGCCGCCCTCACCCACCACGTTCAAGCGATAGGCCAGGCGGCCTTCTTCGTCGAGCGGGCCGGAAGCATCCAGGGTGCCACGCTGCATGCCCTGGTCATCGAGTTGGCTGCCCAGAGTCACAGTGGGCTCGGCCAGCGGCTGCTTGGAGATCACGTTGAAGGTGCCACCCGGATCGCCGCGGCCATAGAGCATGGTCGCGGGCCCTCGTAGCACTTCGAGCCGTTCGATGGTGTTCGCATCCGGCATGTTCGGATAGCCACGGTTGATCGGGAACCCGTTGCGATAAAACTCGCCGGTGGTAAAGCCACGTACAGTAAAGGTGGTCAGCCCCTGGCCACCAAAATTGTTGGCCCGCCCCACCCCGCCAGCGTAGTCGAGGGCGTCCTGCAATCGAGTGGCACTGATGTCCTCGACGACATCCTTTGTCACCACACTGATGGATTGTGGTGTTTCGTGAATCGAAGTGTCGGTACGCGTCGCACTGGCCGAACGGGTCGCGCGATACCCCTGGACCGGCCCTTGGGCCTGCTCATCGAATACTCCATTGATATCGATCGCTTGTAACTCTAACGAGGCGGGATCAGTGGGTGATTGTTCAGCCCAGGTGGACTGAGAGATAGCTTGAATCACACACAGAGAAACGAGAGTTCGACGCATGAACATAAAACCTTTGAGAAGATACCGGCCACATCAACAGCCGGGAGGAATTGTAACTAATGATATCAATTCCCATTCTCACTGAATAGTCTTTACTTTCAAACAACTGTGTTAATGCACAACTCATTGCAGCAACAGCCGCCCACTGACAATCGAGGTTAAGTAGTCAGGGACATCAGTGACGTAATAGTCTACGTAGCGGGATCCCATCTTTAAGTACAGGAGATTTAATGACGATATAACTGAAGTACTTGGAGATACCGATGTTCTTGTCCAGAAGCCCTTCGATCACTTCCTGATAATGCTGAATGCTGCAGGTCATGAAGCGCACCAGGTAATCGTAACCGCCACTTACTAAATGGCACTCAAGTACCTCATCGACCAAACGAATATTGGATTCGAACTTGGCGAAGTCCTCCCGTTTATGGTCGCTGAGCGTGATTTCAGTAAATACCGTGACCGAGTCAGTGATCTTGGCAAGGTTTAGATGAGCTCTGTACCCGGAAATATAGCCAGCCGATTCAAGCCGCTTGACCCGCTGCAAGCACGGGCTGGATGACAGACCCACCGCATCGGCCAGGCTGACGTTGGTCATTCGACCGTCTTTTTGAAGTTCAACCAGGATACTGATATCAATTCGGTCTAGTTTAATTAAACCTTCCATCGGGTACCTCGTGATTGCCGTTCAGTTAGACAGTGGTTTTAGCAAACTCAACGTCGCAAAGATAGCTGATGCTGAGCGACCAGGTCGGCCATGCTGGTGATGTAAAAATCTGCGGAGTATTCCTGAGTAGAATCTTCATGGCCGCGGCGAATCAGGCACAAACCAGCCGATTTTGGCGGCTGCGCTGGAGGTCTGGATACCTGCAGAATATTTTTGGGCTCCAGGTTATTGGCCAGCAACCATGCGCCGTCCTCCAATGGATTACTGGCTCGGGAATGCAGGTCTTCGGGTAAAATCCCCAAACGCTCACAGAGCTGCTCGCGATCTTCAGCATCACGATCGCAGTACACCAGCAGCCGATAGAATTTGCGCAGGTACAACATGGCACCCGGCGCGTCCTCGAACAGTGACCAGTTGCATGCCGAACGGGCGAAACTCATGCCCTCCTCCCAACTGGCCTTGAGCCCAAGGTGCTCTGCCAGTTGACGATGGGCAAAGCACAATAAACCACTGAAACCCAGCTCGGAAAAACGTGGGTACAGCGTGCGCACCGCCTCGTCAAACTCAGCCAATACCTCTTCCCTGCCCAGCGTGCCCGAATGGTTTTCGAGCAAAGGTTGCAGGGCCGTCCAGATACCGGAATCCCGATCGACCAGGACTTCGTCGCAATCGATCAGCAGTGCACGATAATCAGTCAGGTACATGGTGTGTAGCCTCCCATGATGCATTCATCAATCCATGTGCTCTAAATGCCCTCGGTTGGCGCATTGCTGCAAAGCGCCAACCGAGGCATGAGATCAATTCAACACACGCAACAATGCCGCTTCAAGAATAGTCAGCGCTTCGTCGATCTGCTCCTCTTCGGTTACCAGAGGCGCAAGGAAGCGCAGCACATTACGGTACACCCCACATTTGATCACCAACAGCCCACCCACCCTGGCTTGATCGATCAGTTGTTGGGTGAGTTCGGCATCGGGGCTGCGGGCCTCATCATCCTTGATCAGTTCGATAGCCAACATGAAGCCGGTGCCGCGTACGTCACCAATGCGCGGATGACGTGCCTGCAAACGCAGCAGGCCCTGACGTAACAGCTCGCCCAACAGGTCACCGCGTGCAAGCAACTGCTCTTGTTCATAAGCTTCGATCACCGCCAACGCCGCCGCGCACGCCAGGGCGTTACCGCCATAAGTACCGCCGAGACCACCGGGTAATGGCGCATCCATGATGTCCGCACGACCCACCACGCCCGATATTGGCAAACCACCTGCCAGGCTCTTGGCGACAGTGACCAGATCCGGCTGAATCCCGGCGTGCTGAAAACCGAACCATTTGCCGGTGCGGCCGAAGCCGGTCTGGATTTCATCAAGAATCAGCACAATGCCATGTTGTTCGGTCAGCGCTCGCAGCGCCTGGAGAAACTCCGGTGGCGCACTGAGGAAGCCTCCGTCGCCCTGCACCGGTTCGATGATGATCGCCGCCACTCGATCCGGCGTGACCTGGGTCGCGAGCAATTCGTTCAGGGCTTGCAGCGCCATCTCGCTGCTGAAACCGCGATAAGCGTTAGGGTACGGGGTATGGAAGACCTCGGGAGCGAAAGGCCCGAAATTCTGCTTGTAGGGTTGGCTCATGCCGGTCAAGGTCGTACCGAGCAACGTGCGCCCATGGAAACCGCCTCGAAAGGAGATGACCGCCGGGCGATTGGTATGCGCGCGGGCGATCTTCACCGCGTTTTCCACAGCCTCTGCACCGGAGGTAAACAGCGCCGCCTTGTAGGCTTCGCCACCACCGACCAATTCGCACAAGCGTTGTACCAGGTCGAGATAGGGCTTGTAGGCCACGACCTGGAAGCACGCATGGCTGACCTTTTGCAATTGCGCCTGCACCGCCGCGACCACCTTGGGGTGATTGTGGCCGATGTTCAGCACGCCGATGCCGCCGACGAAATCCAGGAAGCGCTTCCCGTCCACGTCCCACATCTCACAACCCTGGGCCCGATCGATGACCAGCGGGTGTGCGGTGACCAGCCCTCGTGGCACGAATTGATCGCGTTGACGGAGCAAATTCGGGGTTTCTTCGACTTTACTGTTCATTGGCATCTCTCATAGTGAGTCTGGCAACCGGGTAGCGGCTGCGACGTGATTCACAGGGTAAGCTTTCGACGCAATTGTCTAAGCCGAACTTGACCCCTGAGAAATCCGGATCGACTGTTTTCACCCCGGCAAACAGCAGAATCCTTCAGCTGTGGCCCGGCCCCATGGAATCTGCCGATAGGCGCCCCCTACAACGCAGCGTGATGCGTTTACGCAGAATCATTCGACATATCCTGCTCCGCCACTCGGGCATGCTTGAGGCTCCCTATTTAATGCGAGAAATGACCCATGGCCCTGCTCTATAAAGCCGACCCGGTGCGCGGTGAACATTGGAAGCGTCTGTTTGCCGAGCACGCCCCCGATATCGAATGGCGTGCCTGGCCGGACATCGGCGATCCGCAGGATATTCGCTACCTGGCGGCCTGGCAGGCGCCGGACGATGTCGACACCTTGCTGCCAAACCTGCAGGTATTGTTCGCCTTGTCGGCGGGTGTCGACCAGCTTGACCTTGACAGTCTGCCAACGGACCTGCCGGTGGTACGTTTACTCGACCCCGGCATCACCCGCGGCATGTGCGAATACGCCAGTTTTGCGGTGCTGAGCCTGCACCGGGATATGCTCCGCTATCGCCAGCAACAAATGGCCCGGTGCTGGCAGGCTCACCTGCTGCAACCGGCAGCCAAACGTCGAGTAGGTGTCATGGGGCTCGGCACGCAGGCTCAACAGATTCTGGCCACGCTGCAGCCTTTTGGCTTTGCCTTGTCGGGCTGGGCACGTAGCGAACATCAGATTGAAGGAGTGGATTGCTTTGCGGGTGCCGGGCAACTTCCGGCGTTCCTCGGCCAATGCGATATCGTGCTGTGCGTCCTGCCATTGACCGAGCAGACCAAAGGGATTCTCAACCGTCAGTTATTCCAGCACCTGCCAAAGGGCGCTGCCTTGGTCAACATGGGCCGGGGTGGGCACCTGATAGAAGAGGATCTGCTTGAGGCTTTGGCCAGCGGCCAGCTCAGTGCGGCGGTGCTCGACGTACTGCAACAGGAGCCGGCGGCGCCAGACCATCCCTTCTGGCACCATCCGCAAATATTGCTGACACCGCATATCGCTGCGATGACCCAACCGGAAAGTGCGTTTAGCGTGTTGCTGGAGAATATCCGCCGACATCAACGCGGTGAGTCAATGCTTGGCCAGATTGACCGCGAGCGAAGTTACTGACCAACGGCTGTCAACTCACCAGTAACAACCAACCGACGCCAGATTTTTTATCTTCTCTGAGGCAAATCTGGCGTTAAACAACAGACCTGATGTTCATCTCATTTTGCTGTTTCTGCGCATACCTCCCCCCAAGAACCAGCCGACATTTGCTGCTGACCTCGCCCCCCAATTGAGCAGTAATTGCGGCCCCTGAAGCCGCAACTTATGCAATCTACCGAATTGATTGCAGCCCATTGTCAGGCCTCGCCGTAGCTGCGATATAGCCACCCGCTGTGTGCCGCCCGGCCGTGCAGATCAAGTCCACCGCAAGACGGTGCTCGACAAGATGCTCCCGGGTTTGCTTCGCAGTGGTTCACCTGAGCTGCCGTAAGAGCGTTGCCTGCCGCGCAGGCAACGAACACTAATAAGATCAAATGGGGTAAGCGATGAACTTCGCAAAACAAAGCTCTCTCTCCTTGGCTGTCATTGCTGCCACCGCGCAACTGGCAATAGCTGGACAGCAACAAGAATCCAAAGGCTTCATTGAAGACAGTAGCCTTGGACTGCTCAACCGTAACTTCTACATGAACCGCGACTTTCGCGATGGCGGCAGCAACAGCCAGGGCACCAACGGCGCCAAGCCGGCCAGCGAGCGCAATGGCTATCGGGAGGAGTGGGCACAGGGTGCCATGCTCAACTTCGCCTCCGGTTTCACCCAGGGCACCATCGGTTTCGGCACCGATGCCTTCGCCTACGGTGGGGTCAAGCTGGATAGCGGCCGCGGCCGAGCCGGGACCGGCCTGCTGCCGATCAGCAACAACCGCACCGCCGACGCTGAAGTGCCAGACAGCTACGGCGAGATCGGCGGCGCAGTGAAGATGCGCATTTCCTCTACCGTGCTGAAGTACGGCGAACAACGCCCGACCGCTCCGGTATTCGCCACCGGCGACAATCGCTTGCTGCCGGAAACCGCTACCGGCTTCCAACTGACAAGCAAAGAGTTCGACGCTGTTTCTTTCGAGGCTGGCCACTTCACCGCATTCAACAATCGAGCCTCGACCAACTCCGATGACAAACTGCTCACCACTTACGGTGGGACCGAAGCTGACAGTGTCGACTTCATTGGCGGCACCTATAAAGTCAACAACAACCTCAGCCTGATGGCGTACACCAGTGAGGCCGAGAATGTCTGGCGTCAGCACTTCGGCAGTGCCTCCTATACGATCCCTCTGACTGATCAGCAATCGCTGAATTTTGGCTTGACGGCCTATAAGACCCAGGACCAAGGCGAAGCGCGTGCCGGTAAACTGGACACTACGAGCTGGTCGGCAAAGGCGGCCTATTCCTTGGGGGCCCACAAGCTCACCTTGGCTTATCAGAAGATCGATGGCGACGAGTATTTCGACTACATCGGTGTGGACTCGATCTGGCTGGCCAACTCGATTCAGTACTCCGACTTCAACGCCCCCAACGAGCGTTCCATCCAGGCTCGTTATGACCTGAACATGGCCACGTTCGGCATACCGGGGCTGAGCTTCATGGCCCGCTATGTCAAGGGTGATCAAATCGATGGCACCAAGGCCGATCCGCATGGTGCCTATGCCAACAAGGTGGGCGACGACCAGAAGGAGTGGGAGCGTGACCTGGAAGCAAAATACGTGGTCCAGGAAGGGACCGCCAAGGACCTGTCCTTCCGCCTGCGCCAGGCTACGCATCGCGCGACCTCGTTCGAGAGCGATATCGACGAGGTCCGCCTGATCATCGAGTACCCGCTGAGCATTCTGTAACGGTTGATCCTGGCCGGTTTTGCTCGTGGACCGGCCGACTTTCTTGAAGGTCTGCTCCCGCTCCCTTAGCCTTGAGGCGCCCATCCGGGCGCCTTTTTTTTAAGCAATCCCTCCATCAGAAGCGCCTTTTGCGTTGGCCTGCATCCTGAAAACCGACCCGGTATTTGCTGCCGATACTGCTTCTCATTTGAGCAGTAACTGTGGCCTGCAGATCCATCGATGACGGAATCTGCCGAATCAATTGGAGCCTCTTGTCAGGCTTCGCCGCAGGTGAGATACAAATACTTTCAGCGGAGAAATCCGACCGATTACGCCCCCTTCAACTGGAGACCTGACATGTCCGTCTCGCCACGCCCTGCGTATAGCTATCGCCCCATGACTCCGGCCGATGTGCCGTTGGCCCACGCCTTGTCCGTACAGTTGAAATGGCCCCACCGCCTGGAGGAATGGGCCATGTTGCAGCGCATCGCGAAGGGTTTTGTCGCAGAAGACGCAGGCCGCTTGATCGGTACCGCGTTTACCTGTCCGCAGGGAGATTACGCCACTATCGGCCTGGTGATCGTCAGTGATGAGTACCAGGGCCAGGGTATAGGTCGCAAGCTGATGGAACTGGCACTTGAGGCTTGCGGATCACGTACCGCCATACTCAATGCGACGCTGGCCGGTGCCCCACTTTATGCCAGCCAGGGATTCATCGACTTTGGACATATTCAACAACATCAGGGGCACGCGCGGGCTCCTGCACCAAATGATCTGGCAGCCGGTGAGCGCTGCCGCCCGCTGACCGAAGCCGATCGGGCCGTCCAAATCGAACTGGCCAACGCCGGAAGCGGCCTGGACCGAGAAGTCGTGCTCAATGATCTGTTCGATGTCGTTGAACACTCGGTCGGTATCGAGCGCGATGGTCAGCTGCGAGCCTTCGCCATGCTGCGTTCGTTCGGCCGTGGTCGCTGTATCGGCCCGGTCATCGCCGAAAATCCAGAGCAGGCCAAGCACTTGATCGCGGTGTTGTTGGCCCGGGTACCGGACGCCTTCGTGCGCATGGATATACCGTCCGACAGCGGTCTGGCCCCCTGGCTGGAAGAGACCGGGCTAAAGCACGTCGACACCGTTGCGCAAATGGCTCGTGGCACCCCACCTCAGGCTATCGGCACAGTGCGCCAGTTTGCTCTGGTGACTCAGGCCATCGGCTGACAAACCCAGCGTTACATCCAATGCATTTTCCTGGAGAAACACCTTCATGCTCGAACCCACTGCAGTGCTGTTGGCACACGCCGACGGCAGTCCCGCTTCAACAAAATTCACCCCCGGTTCGTTGGGGGGCACCGATCCTTTCGACCGGTACATTGCTTATCTCGGGCCGGATGACATCGCTGCCGGCGTGGTCCAGGCGAGCGGACAGTTCAACGTCGATGACTATCCCTATAGCGAAACGATCGTGGTTCACGCGGGACGCGTCACCCTGCAGAGCCAGGATCACAGGCTCCAACTAAATCCCGGCGACAGCGCCGTGATCGCCCGCGGTACGTCGCTCCAGATCGAGGCGCAACCCGACTCTCTCTGGGCATTCTGCGCGGATACCCAGCTCGTTGAAGAGCGCCATCCCGGGCTCACCGCGCTCCCCCCGCTAACCCTGCTCTCTCCCTCGGCGGCACCGGGGCCAGAAATTCTGCTAAGCCCGGCACCGCAATGTCGCTCACACAATTTGTTTGTCGAAGAGGCGACCAACCTGCGCATCGGCGTCTGGGATTCGACACCCTATACCCGCGGGGCGAGGCCGCACCTGCTGCATGAACTGATGCACCTGATCGAAGGTAGCGTCACCCTCCAGGTGGCGGACGGGACCGATCTGACGGTCAACACCGGCGATACGGTATTTGTGTCCCGAGGTGCCCCATGCGCCTGGCATAGCAGCGTCTACGTACGCAAGTTCTACGTCGTCAAATAACTCGAATCGCGTTAGCGCCGGCAGATGAGTTTTCCTCCGCCGGCCCCCCCAGCAAACCGATCAATCACTTGCGGAGCTCAGACAATGGGATTAGGTGGCTTCAGTACCGGAAAACTCCTGATCATCCTGTTGATCGTGATCATGCTGTTCGGAACCAGGCGCCTGAAAGGCTTGGGGTCGGACCTCGGCGACACGATCAGGGGGTTCCGCAAATCCATGGGCGACGATAAGCCAGTTACCGAGGAACCCAGGGATCGCTAATCGTGGTGTTGAAGATCGTGGGTGTGGCGAGCACCCAAGCCCCAGTCACAATTCAAACAGAGGTGAGAAGCGGAAATGGAAGTGCAACTGATGTCAGACAATTCTGTCGCCGGGGAAGCATTCTGGGAGCGTGTGCGCGCAGCCTATCCAGAGCAGCGCCCCCTATTGAACCTGAACAACGCGGCCGTGAGTCCGCCGCCGCTGGTGGTAGAGCAGGCTATGATCGATGCCTATCGGCTGATCAGCCAAAACCCGGACGTCAATATGTGGAGCAAGCTCGACGCCGAGCTCCCTACGATCAAGCAACAGCTGGCTGACATGGCCGATTGCGATCCCGATGAGATCGCCCTGAACCGCAACTCATCCGAAGGCTTGTCGACAGCCATCTTCGGCATTCCATTGAAGGCCGGCGACCAGGTGCTGGTCTCACTGTGGGACTACCCGAGTGTAATAGCCGGATGGCTGCAGCGTCAGCAGCGCGAAGGCATCGAAGTAGTGACCGTCGACTTCGACCTGATGGACGATGAGAATGTCATCGTGCAAGCGTATGCGCAGGCAATTACCCCGCGCACCCGGGTGATCCAGTTGACCCACATGCTGCACTGGACCGGGCGGGTCCTTCCGGTCAAACGTATCTGTGCGCTGGCCCGGGCGCAGGCGATTATCACGGTGGTGGACGGTGCCCAGACGTTTGCGCAGATGCCGCTCAGCTTCCGCGAACTGGATTGCGACTACTTCGTCACCAGCCTCCACAAATGGCTGGGCGCGCCGGTCGGCAATGGCATGCTCATTGTCAGGCGCGACCGAATCGACAGCACCTGGCCGTTGCTGGGGCCTTTCGACCCTCCGCCGCTACAGATCGACAAGTTCGACCACTGGAATCTCGGCACCTATAACTCGGCGATACAGGCGGGCATTGCCCCGGCTATCCGTTTCCATACGGAAATCGGCACGCAAGCCATTCACACGCGTCTACAGGAGCTGACCCGCTACTGGGTTGACCTCGCCAAAGACATTCCCGGTTTCAGGCTTCACACGCCACTTGATACCGTCGAGCTGGGCGCAGTAAGCCTGTTCTCTATCGATCAATGCGATGCTCGATGGGTTGAGCAGGAGCTTCGAAACACCCACGGAGTGCATGTCAAGTTCCGCCAGATCAGACACATCAGCGGACTTCGGGTATCGCCGAGCATCTACACGCAGAAGAGCGATCTGTGCCGCTTTGTCGAGGCGCTAAAGCAGGTGGTTGCAAGCAGATAGCCTGGCTGGTCAGGGGATACACTTGAGACCCGCGGAAGCGGTGGCCCCCTGAAGGAGGCTTGAGTGTGTTCCCCCCACCGCAGCTAGATGCCATCACCTGGGGAGTACAAGGGACTAACCAAATCGTAACTTTTTGCCAGGCGTTCGATGCTGCCATCACGTTCCAACTCCGCCAGGATCTTATCGAGACGCTGCATGAATTTGGGCTTGTAAGGGTAAGCCGTAGCATTGAGCCGGGTATAACCAAGGTACCCCGCCTCACCGGAGAGCCAAGGTCCTTCGACTAGCCAGTTGAGATCACTCTGGACAAAGACGCCCTCGCGCTGCATCTGCTCAAGTTCCCATTGGACCGAAAGGCGGTCATTGATATAGACATCTATTCGCCCATGGTAGAGCCTGGCCAGGTTGGTACGATTGTCGTTGGCATAACTCTGCTTCAAGGCACCTGTAGCGAGCATGCTTTGGTAATCCTGGTCGTCAATGCTCATGAACCCTCTGTTCACGCCAATACGTAGACCGCTATAGGCAAACGGGAAACGTTCGACCGGCTGTTTTCGCGCCAACTCTGCGCGCACAAAGACGACTACCTTCTCCTTCAATATAGGCCGCGAGTAGTCCATCCAGGGCCGTGCGCTGGGGCGATAGTAGGGCGGATAGAGAGCAAAGGCACGGCCGCTGGCCACTTCCGCCAGACCGCGCGCCCAGGGCACGGGACGAATGTGCACGTTGTATTCCGGCATGCGGCTAAAAGCTGTGCGCAGAATATCGGTGTAAAGCCCTTTGACCTCATCCCCCTCGGCGTAGCTGTATGGCGGGTAGCCGGCGTCACAGAGAATGACCACGTCTATGGGAGAGCTCGCCCAACTCTTGGCGTGCATGGCGCAGCCCACCAAAACCATCAATAACAACCGCATACTCGACTTCCTTCACATTCCTTTGATCCCTCTTCGCTGGCCCTTCGCAACACTGAAGGAAAGAGCCGTTAGAAGCGATTCCACTGCGCAGGCGGGGGCCGCCTTGAGAAGAGACTGTCAGAGGGGTATTTGCGCGTGATAAAAAAAGCCCGCAGTGAGACGGGCTAAAAGGGTGAAACACAAGAATGAATAGAGCGGTCAAGCCGACCTGGTGTTTCCTCAGCTCACAGCGCCGAGGCGATTGCCATGCCGACATCCTGGGTCGAGCCCTGTCCACCCAGATCAGGGGTGATCGGTCCCTCGGAGATAACCTGCTCGATGGCCTTGAGAATACCGTCATGGGCCGCCCGGTAGCGCTCATCGCCATTGCCCAGGAAGTCCAGCATCAAGGCACCGGACCAGATCATCGCAATCGGGTTGGCGATGTTCTGCCCATAGATATCCGGCGCCGAGCCATGGACCGGTTCGAACAGCGAGGGGAAACGTCGCTCCGGATCGAGGTTGGCCGAAGGAGCGATGCCGATGGTACCGGCGCAGGCAGGTCCCAGGTCGGACAGAATGTCGCCGAACAAATTCGACGCCACCACCACATCAAAACGGTCCGGTTGCAGCACGAAACGCGCGCACAGAATGTCGATGTGCTGCTTGTCCCAAGTGACGTCCGGGTACTGCGCAGCCATCAATGCAGTGCGCTCGTCCCAGTACGGCATGCTGATGGAAATGCCGTTGGACTTGGTGGCCGCCGTCAGGCGTTTGCGCGGTCGGGTCTGGGCCAGATCGAAGGCGAACTTGAGAATCCGGTCCACGCCGCGTCGGGTGAACACCGACTCCTGCAGCACGAATTCATGCTCGGTGCCTTCGAACATCTTGCCGCCGACCGAGGAATACTCGCCTTCGGTGTTTTCGCGGATCACCACGAAGTCGATGTCCCCCGCTTCGCGTCCGGCCAGCGGACACGGCACGCCAGGAAACAGTCGTACCGGACGGATGTTCACGTATTGGTCGAAGTCACGGCGAAACTTCAGCAGTGAGCCCCACAGGGAAATGTGATCCGGCACTTTGTCCGGCCAGCCCACGGCGCCAAAATAGATCGCGTCGAAACCCTTGAGTTGTTCGAACCAGTCGGCGGGCATCATCTGCCCGTGTTCCAGGTAGTAATCGCAGTGAGCCCAGTCGAGTACTTCGATGCTCAAATCCAGCTGCCATTTTTTCGCGGCCTGCTCCAGTACCCGCAGCCCTTCCGGCAAGACTTCCTTGCCAATGCCATCGCCGGCAATCGCGGCGATTCTGAATGGTTTGCTCATCAATCGTGGCTCCTCAAATATCTGTTCAAAGGGTGACCGGATCACAGCCCACCGATGTGGAAGGCTTTGACTTCAAGGTATTCATCCAGGCCGTACTTGCTGCCTTCACGGCCCAGACCCGATTGCTTGATACCGCCGAAGGGGGCGACTTCCATGGAAATGATCCCGGTGTTGAGACCGATCATGCCGAACTCCAGCGCCTCGCCGAAGCGCCATGAACGGCGCAAGTCCTGGGTGAAGAAATAGGCGCCCAAGCCATAAGGTGTGGCATTGGCCAGAGCCAACGCCTCTTCTTCACTGGTAAAGCGCATCAGCGGTGCAACGGGGCCGAAGGTTTCTTCGCTGGCCAGCAACATCCCGGCATGAGCCTCACCGAGTACCGTGGGCTGGACGAACTGGCTGTCGCCCTCGGGGATGCCGCCACAGAGCAGATGGGCTCCCTGACTCAACGCATCGTCGACATGTCGAGCGACCTTGCTCACCGCCGCCGCATTGATCAATGGGCCGATGGTCACGTCGGCGTCCAGGCCATTGCCGACTTTGAGCTTGCCCACCTCCTCCACCAGACGCTGGGCGAAGCGCTCGTAGATTCCATCCTGTACCAGAATCCGGTTGGCGCAGACGCATGTTTGTCCGGCGTTGCGGAACTTGCTGAGCATAATGCCGGCCACTGCCTGTTCCAGATCAGCGTCGTCGAACACAATGAACGGCGCGTTACCGCCCAGTTCCAGGCTCAAGCGCTTGATGTGTTCGGCACTCTGACGCATCAGCAGCCGACCGACAGCGGTGGAACCAGTGAACGAGATTTTGCGCACCGTCGGGTTGACGGTCAGTTCTTCGCCGATGCCGGCGGGCATGCCGGTCACTACGTTGAAAACTCCCGCCGGAATACCAACCCGCTCGGCCAGTACCGCCAGCGCCAAGGCCGACAACGGGGTCAGATCCGAGGGTTTGACGATGATCGGGCAGCCCGCCGCCAGGGCTGGTGCGCATTTGCGGGTGATCATCGCGTTAGGAAAGTTCCACGGGGTGATCGCGGCGCAAACCCCGACCGGCTGCTTAAGCGTGAGCAAGCGGCGGTCGCCGCTGGGTGCCGGTATGGTCTCGCCGTAAATCCGGCGGGCTTCTTCGGCGAACCATTTGACGAAACTGGCACCATAGCGAATCTCGCCCTTGGCTTCATTCAGCGGCTTGCCCTGTTCGCTGGTCATGATCAGCGCCAGGTCGTCGAGGTTGTCGATCATCGCCTGATACCAGCGTTCCAGCAGCGCTGCCCGTTCTGCCGCCGGGCGTGCGCGCCAGGCCGGCCATACGCGTTCGGCGGCTTCGATGGCGCGTCGGGTTTCGCTGCCTTGCATCGCGGGTACGCGGGCGAGCAACTGGCCGCTGGCCGGGTCGATGACGTCGAGGGTGGCGGCGTTGTCGGCGCTGATCCACTGACCGTCGATGTAAGCGAGTTCTACCAGCAGGCTGGGGTCTTTCAGGCGATTCTTGAGCATGGTCGAGTCCTGTTCCGAGACAGCCTTCAGTCTATTGATTCGCCACAGGCAAGGATGCTGAAAGCGCCGCCTCTGCAGCCTCGAATGCTGAAAATCAGCATTCGACAGCAACCTCTACTGTAGGTGAGTGCAACGAGTCTCAATCAGACGATGAAGTGCTTGACCATGCCATTCAGCTCGCTGGCCAAGCCGGCGAGTTCCCGACTTGAGGCCTGGCTCTGATTGGCCCCGGCCGAGGCTTGTTGGGAAACGTCACGAATATTGAGCAGGTTGCGATCCACCTCACGGGCAACCTGGGATTGCTCTTCGGTGGCACTGGCGATACACAGATTGCGTTCATTGATCTGGGCGATGTCGTCGACGATGGCATTCAGTACCGCACCTGCCGCACGGGCAACCTCCAGGGTTTCCCGGGTTTTACCATTGCTGCTGTGCATGGCTCGCAGAGTGCCGTGACTGCTTTTTTGCACCGAGCCGATGATGGTCTCAATCTGTTTGGTCGACTCCTGGGTTCGTTGCGCCAAGGCCCGGACCTCGTCAGCCACCACGGCGAAACCCCGTCCGCTTTCGCCCGCGCGAGCCGCCTCGATCGCCGCATTCAAGGCGAGCAGATTCGTTTGCTCGGCAATGCCGCGAATCACATCCAACACCGAGCCGATATCACCTATCTGGCCTGCCAGGGTTTGCAGGGCGTTTGCGGTGTCCTCGATATCCCCGGTCAACGATTCGATGGCGCCGACTGTACGGCTGACGCTCTCCTGCCCCTGACGCGAGCGCTGGTCTGCTGCCTGGGAAACCTCCGAGGCCCAGGCGGCATTCCGCGCCACGTCTTCGATTGCACCCGTCATTTCTGTGACCGCAGTGGCCGCGTGGTCGAGTTCAGCGCTCTGCCGTTGCACACCACGGGTGGCGTCATCGGTCACTGCACTTAACTGAGCGGACGTCATGGCCAGTCGTTCGGAAGAACTCAAAATCTGCCTGACCGTACTGCGCAGGTTCATTTGCATACGCCCAAGCGCCTGCAACAGGCGCGCCGCTTCATCCATGCCGACGATATCCAGGGGTTGGGTCAGGTCACCCTTGGCGATACGCTCGGCCGCCGCCATGGCAATAGCCAACTGTTTGAGCAGACGCAGCACGATCAAGGTCGCCAAGGTACCGCCGGCTAGCAGAAGCGCCAGCAGACCTGTGGACATCAGGATGAAGCTCTGCCGGGCACTGTCGCGGCGTTTCACCAGCGCCTCATCGAGTGCCGTCAGCGCAGAACGGCCAACGGCATACAAGGCGTCAACAGGTTTGTTGTAAGCCGTCAGATAGTCGCCAACCGGGTAATTCAGCTTAAGCGCGTACAAGGCATCGGTAGACTCGTTATTCCCGGCGGTGTTTGCACTGGGAGCAAAATCCATGTCCATTTCGACGGCCGATACCAATCGCGCATTGCTCAGTTCAAGCGCCTGATGGATTTGCGGACCTAGTGCCGTTAGCGGCGCGTCCAGCAGAGTCTTGAGTTCGGGCTCGGCGGCACTCGCCTTGGTCAAGGCACGTGCCGTCTTGTCAACGCTGCTCAGCGCCTGAGTGGCCAAGCCACGCAGTGCACCTTGTTGCTCAGGCAGGATCCGGCCCTGCGCCAAATACAGACCGCCAGCACCACGCAACTGACCTAACAACTCGGTGGCTTGCGGCAATTCGATCAAGGCACCCGCCATCAACGAGTAAGTCCCTAAAACTGGATCCAGGGACAGTTTGAAGTGATCGAGCATTGCGTCTTCGATCAGCAGATAGGCTGCGATCAACTGGCTGTGCCGGGCCAGACTTTGCGAGCCCTTGATGGCGGCCTGATCGACCTGGCCGGCCAGCGCTTGCCATTGCTGCCGGGCCTGTCGCCAGGCAGCCAGAAGGCTGGGGGCGACTTGTGCCTCCTGCAAAACCTGCTCGGTTGCCTCGACAGCGCGATCCACTTCAGCCTGTTTGTCCGAACGGGCTTTGTTGAAATCTCGATTGCCGGTCAGCACGACGGATGCCAAGTCGCGATGCTGCTGCGTCAAGTGGACCAGCTCGAGCAATGCCTGTACCGGACGTATACCCCGCAGCTCCTGATTGGTCTGCAGGCTATTGTGATACGCGCCCAGTACGTAGAGGCCGGTCGGGATGGTGATCAGCGTCACGGCCAGCGAGCCGAGCAAGGCGAACTTGCCGGCGAATGACAGGCGCTCAAGCGCTTTCATGGGAGGTAGCTCCAGAAGGGTTGCGGATGGCTGACGGTGAACGGGCGGAACACTAAAGCCGCATCGAGCCCAACAACCCTTGCAGGAAGTGCTCGCCGGCTTCCATCTGGCTGATCTCGATAAACTCGTCAGGCTTGTGTGCCTGTTCTATCGAGCCTGGACCGCAGACCACCACCGGCACATCCAGGCGTTGTTTGAACAACCCGCCCTCGGTGCCAAAGGAGACTTTGGCAGTGCCGGTGTCCGGGGCGGCGAAGTTTTTCAGAAAACGCACCGCTTCGACGCTCGGGTGTGTTTCGAGGCCCGGATAGACATTCAGGGTCTCAATTTCGATATCCGCCACGCTAGACAGTTTTTTGGCTTCGCGCACGATCACTTCGGCCCGCGCACGCATCTGCTCCAGAAACTGATCCAGGTCGTCCGCCGGCAAGTTACGCACTTCGAAATCCAGGGTGCACAAGTTCGGCACGATGTTCAGCGCCTTGCCGCCGACAATTTGCCCGACATGCACGGTGCTGTAGGGCACGTCGTATTCGGCATCCTGGGCACCCTGCTCTTGCAGTTGCTGCTGGCCCTGACGTAGCGCAGCGATAAAATCGCAAGCCACGTGAATCGCATTGACCGAGCGCGGTGCCAGGGAGGAATGAGCTTCCAGGCCGCGACAGTAAGAACGGTAAGAACCCTTGCCCTTGTGCCCAAGCACAAACTGCATGTTGGTCGGCTCACCGATCACGCACAGAAACGGCCGCACCGGTGCCAGATGCAACACATCCAGTAAGCGTCGAACACCCACGCAGCCGATTTCTTCGTCATGGGACAGCGCCAGTTGCAACGGCCGACTCAACGAATGATCGGCGGCATCGAGCATGGCGTCGATAGCCAGTGCGACGAAACCCTTCATATCGCAACTGCCACGGCCATAAATCCGCCCGTCCCGCACCGTCGCCTGAAACGCGGGAAAGGTCCAGGCCTGCCCTGCTGCCGGCACCACGTCGGTATGGCCGGACAGCAGAATCCCCGGCACCTCCCGTGGACCGGTGCTGGCAAACAGATTGGCTTTTTTGCCGCTTTCATCCTTGACGATCAACGACTCGATGCCCTTGCTCAGCAACAGCTCGCGCACGTACTCGATCAAGGCCATATTCGACTCCGAAGAGACGGTGTCGAAAGCCATCAACCGTTTGAGAATCTCCAGTACGCGGGGCTTCATGAGGCCTTGCTCCGTTGCTCGACTGAAGAGGCGAACCGGTTGATGGAGAACGGCAAAATCGAAGTGCTGGTGCTGCCGGTGCTGATCAGCTCGGCCATCACGTCGCCGACGCCCGGGCCGAGCTGAAAGCCGTGACCGCAGAAACCAAACGCATAGAACAAACCATCAACGGTGCCGCTTGGTCCCATAACGGGCAGGGAATCAGGCAGGTAACCTTCGATACCACTCCAGACCCGAATGATGTTCAGGTTGCCGACACCCGGCAGCAGGCGGCGCATCTGCTCCATCTGATTGAGGATGCTGCGCGGTTCGACATAGGCCCGGCGGTTGAGCATGTCCGGTTCGCTGCGATAGCCGCCACCGATGATGATGTTTCCACGGGGTATTTGGCGGAAATAAATTACTTCCTCGGGAATCTTGGTATAGACACCGATGACTGTCGGCAAGGCGTAAGGCACTGGCTCGGTGACGGCCATTTGCGGGCCATGGGTGTCCAGCGGCACCGGTTCGCCGAACTGCGCCGAGAGTTTTTGGCCCCAGGCGCCAGCGGTGATCAACAGCTGGGCGGCGCTGAACTGACGACCGTCGGTGGTACTGATGCTGAACTCGCCGCCGACCTTTTGCACCTCGGCCACTTCAGTGCGCTCTTCGATCCGCGCACCGAGGCGTCGTGCCGCACGGGCAAATGCCGGGGCCGCCAGACGCGGGTTGGCGTGCCCGTCGTGGGGAGCATAAGAGCCGCCCTTCACATCCGGGCCGAGAAATGGAAAGCGCTTGTGCAACTCGTCGCCACGAAAGATCTTCAAGTCCAGCTGCTCCGCTTCGGGCGCATCGGCATAGGCTTGCAGTTCGGCGATCTCGTCTTCGCGGTAACACACCCGCATATGCCCGCTGGCGATAAACTCGAGGTCATCGTCGATCAGCTCTGGCAGACGCTTCCATAACGCCCAGGAACGATTGGCCAATTCCAGCTGGCCGAGGAATCGGCCTTGACGCCGCACGTTGCCGAAATTCACGCCGCTGGCGTACTGACCGATCTGGTCGCGTTCCAGCAAAATCACCGACTGCCCACGCTGGCGCAGGAAAAACGCCGCCGCCGAGCCCATGAGGCCGCCGCCAACAATCACGACATCGGCTTTCTGTACCGTCATGGCGCCACCTCCTCGGTGAGTATCGAAAGGGGTTTGACCGGCGCCTGACCCCGTTGTCGGCCGACCTGTTGCACGCTGACGCCCGCGGCGGCAGCAATCACCTCAGCCCCGGCCTGGGAGCAGTAACGTCCCTGGCAGCGACCCATGCCAACCCGGCTGAACGCCTTGGCCCGATTGACTTCGCAGGCACCTTTTTCGCTGACGGTGCGGCGCAATTCGCCGGCCGTGATCATTTCGCAACGGCAGACAATCGCCTCGTCCGGCAGCGCTTTGGCCTGGGCGCTTGGCCAGGGAAAGGCCTGCGCGAGACCGAGACGAAATTCATCCATCACCGCCAACGCGTGCCGTTGTTCGTCGCGCAACCCTACATTCACTGGTTGCTGCAGATCCTCCAGCAACGCCATTGCCACCAGGCGCCCGGCGTGTTCGGCCGCATCGGCACCGCGAATCTTCGAACCGTCGCCGGCGGCATACACGCCGCTGACCGAGGTCCGGCCGTCTTCATCTGTGGCCAGCCACCATTGGCTCGACGCTTCATCGAAGCGCATACGGCAACCGGCCAGGTCGGCCAACTGGGTTTCCGGGCGCAGGTGATAACCCAGCGCCACGGCATCGCAATCCACCGTCAAGGTCTCACCGCGCGCCGTGCGCACGCGCACGCCACTGACACCGCTGGCTGCATCGCCCTGCACTTGAAGCGGCGAAATGCCCAGGTGCACCGGGATCTTCGCGCGATACAACTGCGCCAACAGCTTCATTCCGGTGAACAGCAATCCCGGACGCGCCAGCAGTTTCGGCAATGCGCCAATCCGTTTGCTCAACGGCGAGGTATCGAGCACTGCCGCGACTTTTGCCCCGGCTTTCACATACTGACTGGCGACCAGATACAGCAGCGGTCCGCTGCCCATGAACACCACGCGGTGGCCGATGGACACAGCCTGAGATTTCAGGGCGATCTGCGCACCGCCGAGGCTATACGTGCCTGCCAACTGCCAGCCTTCGATCGGCATCAAGCGGTCGGTGGCGCCGGTGCAGAGGATCAGCGCGTCGTAATCCACCGTCGAGTGCTTGCCTTGGCTGACGCAGCACAGTTGCCCCGGTGTCAGGTTCCACACCAGCGTGTCCGGACGATAGTCAATCTGCCCGCGCAAGCGGTCGAAGCTCTGGTGCAGGTCATTGGCCTTGGCGGCCTCGGTGCCATACAGGGTGGCATAACCGCGGGTAAAACCTTCGGGTTGGCGACGGTAGATCTGCCCGCCATCCCGGCGATTCTCGTCGATCAGGATGGGCTTGAATCCAGCGGCTACCAGGGTTTCGGCACAACGTGTGCCGGCTGGCCCGGCGCCGACGATAACGACTCGATGAGTGCTCAACCGCGCAGTGGCCATATCGCCTCCGGTTGCATAGTGACAATATCCAGCCCTTCACGGACCTCATTGGAGCAGGCGCGTAGGCGTTCGCCGCTGCGGGTCCAGACCCAACAGTCCTGGCAAGCGCCCATCAGGCAGAAACCGGCGCGGCGGCCCGAATCGAACTCCGATTGGCGCAAGGCCGAACCCTGAGTCAGCAAGGCGACCATCAGCGTATCGCCCTGCAGCGCCTCGATGGGCATGCCGTCTACCTGCAGTTTGACAGTGGGCCGGCCCTGTTCGGCCAGTCTTACGAAACGCCCGTTCATGCATAGGCTCCCATGGTCATGCTGTTGGAATCCTGCTGAGTTTTCAGCAACTCGGCACTGTCGTGATGGCAAAGGATTTCACTGCCGCCCACAATCATCCGACGGTCCGGCGGAACACAATTGCACAGGCCATCGACCCGCACCGGGCAACGATTGAGGAACGTGCACAGCCCAGGCACATTGGCTTTTTCACCAATGGGCGGCAGCGTGCCACAGGTCGTTGTTCCGCAGGTTTCCAACCAGCCCTGGCGCAATTCCGGCACTGAATGGATCAACAGATCGGTATAGGGATGGAATGGTGCCTGTGCGTACGATTGCCGAGTACCCGCCTGAATCTTGTGGCCGCTGTACATCACCACAATGTCGTCGCACAGGGCTCGCACGGTTGAGATGTCATGGCTGATGAACAGATAGGACACCCCCAATTGCTGACGCAGGTCGCGCAATAGTTCGAGGATT
Source organism: Pseudomonas sp. GL-B-26 (assembly GCF_019947405.1). Classification (NCBI taxonomy): domain Bacteria; kingdom Pseudomonadati; phylum Pseudomonadota; class Gammaproteobacteria; order Pseudomonadales; family Pseudomonadaceae; genus Pseudomonas; species Pseudomonas sp. GL-B-26. The sequence continues at coordinate 69,099 of NZ_JAGYGJ010000005.1, forward strand.
GCTGCACCGACCACGGTATCCAGCGCCGAGGTCACCTCGTCGCAGAGAATCAGATCCGGCTTGGCTGCCAGGGCGCGGGCCAGGTTGACCCGCTGCTTTTGCCCGCCGGACAGTTCGTTCGGGCGGCGTTCGGCCATGGTTCGCGGCAAGCGCACCAGGTCCAGCAGCTCGCCGATGCGCTCGCGCAGCGCGGCGCCCTTGAGGCCAAAATACATCTTCAGTGGACGACTCAGAATGGTGCTGACACTGTGCATCGGGTTGAGTGCAGTGTCGGCGTTCTGGAACACCATTTGAATGCGTCGGAACTGTTCATCGGTGCGCTCGGACAGGCTGCCGCCCAGCGGTTGACCATCGAAGGTCAGCCCGCCGAGGGCCGGCGCCAACAATCCAGCCACCACCCGCGCCAAGGTCGATTTTCCGGAACCGGACTCACCGATCACCCCTATGGCCTGACCTCTGCGAACCGTCAGGTCGATGTCTTCCAGCACGCGAATAGCCGGCATGCCTTGCGAGTTCTTGTTGCCGTAACCGGCGGTCAGGCCCTGGATGGTCAGCAGCGGCGTCTCTTCCGCGATACCGCAAGGCGGACGGATCGTAGTGTCCGGCCGTGCTGCCGCCAACAAGCTGCGGGTGTATTCGTGGGCCGGGCCTTTGAGCAAGGGTGCCGTGGCACTCTGTTCGAAGATCTCGCCGCCATTGAGCACCACGATCTGATCGGCCATCTGCGCGACCACGGCCAAATCGTGGGATACGTAGACCGCCGTCGCACCACGTTCACGGACCACCCGTTTGAAGGCGCGCAGCACATCGATCTGGGTCGTCACATCAAGCGCCGTCGTCGGCTCGTCGAGCACCACCAGCAATGGATCGCTGATCAGCGCCATGGCCGCCATGACACGTTGCAGTTGCCCGCCGGAAACCTGATGGGGGTAACGCTGGCCAATGTGATCGGGGTCTGGCAGGGCCAGGTCGCGGAACAACTCGATGGCCTTGGCCTCAAGCACAGCCTGGCTGCCCAAGCCATGAATCAACGCGCCCTCAATCACTTGATCGATGAGTCTTTTAGCCGGATTGAACGCCGCTGCGGCGCTCTGGGCGATATACGAAACCCGGTTACCTCTCAACTTTTGCAACTGGCTATCATTCAACGCCAGCATGTCGTGTTCGCCGATTTGCACCACGCCGCCCGACAGCCGACAACCGCGCCGGGCATAACCGAGCAACGCCAGGGCGATGGTGGTCTTGCCGGAGCCAGACTCACCGATCAACGCCAGTACTTCACCTTTTTGCAGGGAGAAGCTCACGCCCTTGACGATTTCCACCTCACCAAGCTCGCCGCAGGCGACCACTCGCAGGTCCTGAACCCGAATTAATTCACTCATTTCAATGACCTCCCGAACGTCGACTACGTCGCGACGACAGCCGGTCGATAAACAGATTCACACCGATGGTCAGCGTGCCGATGGCCAGGGCCGGAATCACGATGGCCGGTGCGCCCTGATTGAGGCCGCCGATGTTCTCTCGCACCAGCGAGCCAAGGTCGGCATCCGGTGGTTGTACACCCAGCCCCAGGAAACTCATGCCACTGAGCAGCAGCACGATGAAGCCAAAGCGCAGGCCCAGGTCCGTCAGCACCGGGTTGAGCATGTTCGGCAGGATTTCCACGCAGGCGATGTACAACCGACGCTCGCCGCGAGTACGGGCCACTTGCACGTACTCCAGTGCTTCGATGTTCACCGCCATGCTGCGGGCGATGCGGAATGCGCCGGGGGTGAAGCTCAATACCGCCGTGCAGATCAGCAAGGTGACCGAGGAGCCGAAGGCCGAGACCATGATCAGCGCCAGCATCTTGCTGGGGATCGAAATGAAAGCGTCCATCAGGCGACTGATCAGTTCATCCAGCCACTTTGGTGACACCACCGACAACAATGCACAACTGGTGCCCAGACTGCTGGCCAACACCGCGGCCACCAACGCCAGGCCGACGGTGAAGCGTGCGCCGACGAGGATCCGGCTGAGCATGTCGCGGCCCAGGTAATCGGTGCCGAACGGGTAAGCAGCGCTCAGGTTGCCGAAGACATTATCAGAGACCACTTGCCCCACCGGATGCGGTGCCAGCCATGGGCCGAAGATGGCCACCAGCAACCAGATCACACACATCGCAGCGCCGATCAGGCCGAGCCAGGACGATCCGTGGGAAACCTTGCCCAGCGCCAATTTGGTAGTAACCGGCGATTTCACAATGAGATTGTTCATTGATTTCTCAGCCTCGGATTGGAAAGAATCGCGCACAGGTCGGCAATCAGCACCAACGTCAGATACGCCGTACAAAACAACATGGTGCAGGCCTGAACCAACGCCATGTCGCGGTTCGTCACGGCATCGACCATCAGGCTGGCGATGCCGGGGTAGTTGAAGATCGTTTCAACGATCACCACCCCGCCCAACAGGTAGGACAGGCTCAGGGCGATGGCATTGGCGATGGGACCGATGGCATTGGGCAAGGCATGGCGCAGGACGATCCGAATCTTGCTTACACCTTTGAGCCGGGCCATTTCCACGTAAGGGCTGTCGAGCTGGTCGATTACCGCCGCCCGGGTCATGCGCGCCATTTGCGCGACAATCACGCAGCACAGCGTCATCACCGGCAACGCGTAAGTGCGCATGAATTGCCAGGGTGAAGTGATGTCACTGGCGTAGGACAGCGCAGACAACCAGCCCAGGTTCACTGCGAAAATCAGCACCGCCAGGGTCGCGACCAGAAACTCCGGCACCGCCACCATGGTCAAGGTGAAAAAACTGAGGACACTGTCGATGCGCCCGCCCCGGCCCATCGCCGAACCGATGCCAAGAGTCAACGCCACCGGCACTGACACCAGCGCCGTAGCGGCCGCCAGCATCAGGGTGTTGGGCAGACGCCCGGCCATCAAGTCGCTGACCGGCATGGCGTTGGACACCGAGAGCCCCATGTCACCGCTGAGCAGGCTCATCAACCAGTGCAGGTAACGCAACACACCGGGCTGATCCAGCCCCATTTTCAGGCGCAAGGCTGCCACCTGTTCCGGCGTGGCGAACTGCCCCAGAGACTGTTGCGCCGCGTCCCCCGGCAGCACCGCCGTGATGGCGAAAACCACCATGGACACAATCAACAAGGTCACGATCGCCGCGCCCAGGCGCCGGCCGATCAACCACAGTGTGTTGCTATTCATTACCCAATCCTCATGCAATGTCGCTGCAGCAAAAACCCGATTTCATCAAGCGTCCAGCCAGACCTGCTCGGAGAACATGTACCCCATGAAACCGCCCAGGGGGTTGGTGCCATAGCCTTTGACCCGTTGGTCGACACCATCGATGTTGCTGATGAACACCGGCACGCCGATACCGCTGTGGTCATGCACCAGGGTCTGCATGTCGGCGTACATCTTGCCGCGCTTGGCCTCGTCGGTTTCACCGCGGGCTTGTACCAACAGCTGGTCGAACTGTTCGTTTTTCCAGCCCGATTCGTTCCAGGGTGCTGTCGATTGAAAGAACTGCGAGAAAATCATGTCGGCATTGGGCCGCGGGTTGATGTTGCCGAAGCTCAGCGGATGCTTCGCCCAGTGATTGGACCAGTAGCCATCGGCCGGCAGGCGGTTGACGTCGAGCTTGAGCCCGGCCTCTTTGGCCGACTGCTGCAGCAACACAGCGATGTCCACCGAACCGGTTGCGGCCGGCGAGCACATCAGCGGCATGGTGATGCTTTCCATGCCGGCCTTTTTGAGCAGGAATTTGGCTTTTTCCGGATCGTAGGCACGTTGTGGCAGGTCGGCGTTGAAGAAGCGCGCACCGGGTGCGATCGGGTGATCGTTGCCGACCCTGGCGTAGCCACGGAATATCGCCGACTTGATCTGTTCCCGGTCCAGCAAGTATTTCATGGCCTCGGTGAATTCCGGGCTTTGGCCCGGCAGCTGGTCCTGACGGATGATCAGGTCGGTGTAGTTACCCGACGGAGAGTCCACGACCCGATGCTTGGTGCTGGCCTTGATGCGGATCGTTGAGCGCGGGTTAACCTCGTTGACGATGTGTACGTCGCCCGATAACAGGGCGTTAATCCGCGACGGCTCGTCGGCAATGGCGATGAATTCGATCTCGTCCAGATACGGCAAGCCGGGTTTCCAGTAATTGGTATTGCGCACACCAATCGAACGCACCCCGGGCTTGAACTCCTTGGCCTTGAACGGGCCGGTACCGATGCCCTGGCTGAAATCGCTCGTCCCCTCGGGAACGATCAACATGTGAGAGATGGCTAGAACCGACGGCAATTCAGCATTCGGGCCGCTCAATTGTATCTGCACTTCGTGGGTGCCGACGGCCTTGACCTCGGCGAACTGCGACGCCAGCGGCAGGACCTTGGAACCGGTGATTGGATCCTTGTGCCGTAACAGAGAAAACACCACGTCGGCGGCTGTCAGCGCCTTGCCGTTGTGGAAGGTCACTTCCTTGCGCAGGGTGATCACCCAGAGCATGGCGTCAGTGGTGTCGATACGCTCGGCCAACTCCAGCTGCGGCACCATATGGCTGTCGAAACGCGTCAGGCCGTTGTAGAACATGTAATGGCGCACGTAATCGGTGGACGATGAGCCTTTGGCCGGATCGAGGGTGTCAGCGGTGGAGGAGGTCTGACCGGCAACGCGAATCCGTCCGCCCGGTTTGCCTTTGCCAGGGGTGGCGGCTTCATCATCGGCAAACAGCTTGCCGGCGGCGCCGAACAGACTACCGGCGCCCGCGACAGCCACCCCTGCCAACCCCAGCATTTGCAATGCATTGCGGCGTGACATGCCGCGATTGAGCCCTTCAAAAACACGCAGACTTTCTTCACCAGTGATCAACTGGGAGTCGATATCTTTTTTATTGTCAGTCATGTCAGTTCTACCTTTCGAAAAAGTGATAAGGCTCGAGTGCTCGCGATTAACGTTGTGTGATTGAAACGTAAAGCAACACCATGAACTCAGTGCAGGTAGTCCTGCAGGCGGTAATACGCCCCCACCAGAGGCAGGAACCAGGGTTTGCCGAAATGCCCGGGAATAGCTGGCCACTCGAGTTCGCGCCACGGGTTGGCCTCGACCTTGCCGGCCATTACCTCGGCCATGACCTGCCCCATGTGCACCGACATTTGCACCCCATGACCGCTGTAACCCATGGAGTAATAAACCCCTCCATGCTGCCCGGCCCGGGGCAACCGATCGGAGGTCATATCCACCAGGCCACCCCAGCAATAGTCGATCTTCACGTTAGCCAGTTGTGGGAACATCTGGACCATCGCCGCCTGCAACACTTTGCCGCTCTTGGCGTCTGAAATGCTGTCGGACATGGCAAACCGGGCACGACCGCCAAACAGCAAGCGGTTGTCCGGCGTCAGGCGGAAGTAGTTACCGATCATGCGGCTGGTGACATAGGAACGCCGTGCCGGTAGCAAGCTGTCGATCAGGGCCTGCGGTAGCACCTCGGTGACTATCACGAAACTGCCCACCGGCACGATCCGCCGCCGATACCAGCCCAATCCGCCCTGCTGGCTGGTGCCTGTGGCCAGCAGAATCTGAGTGGCGTGTAGCGAGCCTTTGGTGGTGTTGACCTGATAGCCGCCGGCACTGGCTTTCCAGTCCGTCACCGACACGCCCTGAAAGATCAACGCGCCGTGACGTGCTGCCGCCTCGGCCAGCCCGACACCGAAGCGCCCGACGTGCATCTGCACGCCGTTGCGCTGCAGCAAGCCTCCATGGAACTGGACCGAGTTGGCTTCAGCACGGGCCTCTTGCGCAGAGAGCAACTCGACCTCGGCGTCGACCTCTCGCCGAATCAATTCGCAGGTGCGCGCCAAACCTTCGTAATGCATCGGCTTGGCAGCCAGCTTGAGCTTGCCGTTGCGCTTGAGGTCGCAGGCAATCTGCTCCTGCTCCACCAATGAGACGACGCTCTGTACGGCGCTTTCATAGGCCTGGTAATAAGCACGCGCCTTATCAGCGCCGAGGCTGGCGCTGAGTGCCGCGTAGTCCTGGGCAACGCCGGTGTTGCACTGACCGCCATTGCGTCCTGACGCCTCGCCAATTACCCGCCCTCCTTCCAGCACCACCACACTGGCCCCCTTCAAGGCCAGGGCCCGGGCCGCCGCCAGGCCGGTGAGACCACCACCGACGATGGCCACATCGACCTGCCCGGGCAATGCGCCGAGCTGAGCACCGGTGAATTGCGGTGCGGTATCGAGCCAATAGGACTCACTGCCCATGTCTAACCCCTTTTGCCTTGAAGAGTGCCGTGAGACTTAGAGACCGACCAACCCGGCCAAACCGCCGATATCCGGGATCTGGTGGTAGCCATAGACCGCATTCGCCGGCTGTTCGTGACCACGGGCGACGAAGGCCTTGTTCTTGATCTTCATGTCGTGGGCCGGCATCAAGTCATAACGGAAGCTCGAGGACACATGCAGAACATCCTCTGGGCCGCAGCCGAGGTTATCGAGCATGAACTCGAAGGCGGCCAGGCGCGGCTTATAGGCTTGGGCTTGTTGTGCGGTGAAGACTTTATGGAAAGGTGCGCCGAGCTTGTCGACGTTGGACATGATCTGCTCGTCCATCGCGTTGGAGAAAATCACCAGCGGAATCTTGTCGGCGATTTTCGCCAGGCCAGCCGGCACGTCAGCATGCGGACCCCAAGTCGGGACGGCGTCGTAGTAGAGCTGGCCTTCGCCTTTGTACTCGACACCCCAACGCTTGCAGACCCGCGCCAGGGAGGTCTTGATAATCTCATCATATGGCCGCCAGTCACCCATCACCTGATCCAGGCGATAGGCGGAGAAGTCCTTGACGAACTGATCCATTTGCTCGGCAGGGACACGATCGGCGAACAGTTCGCGCGTCATGTTTCCCATTTGAAAGTTGGTCAACGTGCCGTAGCAGTCAAAGGTAATAAACTTGGGTCGAAGAAAGCTCATGAGTGCGGTCCTTAATGATTGTTGAGGTCATGACGGGTCAAGCAGTTACTCCGTTCGGGAAGCACCGGTGCAACGCTGCATCACGGATTTATTACAACACCAAGAGACCACGCATAAACTGTTAAAAGTATAGGCTGCTTGGTACAAACCACCGTTTTGCAGGCCTTGCTCAGCAGACTTTGCGGGACGCTCCAGACCCGGGCGTTCTACCCCGTGTTTTCAAGCCTTTGCGAGCTGTTTTGGTGCGCTGGCAAGCCATGCACACCGCAATGTGCGGCGGCATTTATGCCTGGTTGAAGGAGAACGAGAGTGTTCGCTGAGCACGCGCCCGCTGATTGTGCTGCGAGGTGAGGCGGAGCTAGTCAAGGCTTCAATGCGCCTTGGGACAACCTTGCTTCTATTAGCGATAGGTGTGACATACCGGTCAAAGCAACATCTGTACGCGTCGTGACAGCTCTACAAAGGCGGCGCATTGCACGACGCAGCACCACGTCCCTTCCTGCTTATCTATATGGCCCACCACCGCCACCGATGAGCCTGCGACCGCACTGACCAGTAATGGTCTCATTGAGCTGTCTATCAGATAGGTTACTGACGAAATCGGGTCAACTTGCTCTCATACAAAGTCAGCCTGACAGATACAGCAGATTCTCCCTTGCGAACTCGAAGAACAGCACATTTCATCTGGCACGCTTTGTTAGCTTATTGAGCAGACCCGGCATAGCGATGTCCTAATCGTCACGGCCCTTGCAAGTTCGCGAGCCAGACCGCCCTCTGCTGCTTACGGTGCCTATTACCGCTCTAGGGAGCCAGTTATATGACAACTAAATCTTCGAATAGCTACAGCGTTGATCAGCAAACGTCTCACAAATTTTATATCAATGGCTGTTGGTCTTCCCCGGCAACTCCCGCAAGTTTGCCGGTGGTCAATCCGGCAACTGAAGAGGTCGTTGCGCAGGTCGCGCAAGGCTCTGCCGAGGATGTTAATCGGGCAGTAGCGGCGGCACGCGCAGCGTTTCCTGGTTGGTCTGCTACCTGCGCAGAGTCGCGCGCGCTTGTCCTTGGAAAGATCCATGAGCTCATCCTTGAGCGTAAAGAAGTGCTCGCGCAGGCCCTCTCTCTCGAAATGGGCGCTGCCATCAGTTCCGCCCGGGCAATGCAAGTGCCTCTCGCAGCCGAACACGTTCGGGTCGCCCGCGATCTGCTGTCCACTTACCGTTTCCAGACAGTTGAAGGTGGAACCGCGATCGAACGCGAACCCATAGGCGTCTGCGGTCTCATCACTCCGTGGAACTGGCCGCTTTATCAAATCACCGCGAAAGTCGCCCCGGCTATTGCTGCAGGATGCACTGTGGTCCTCAAACCAAGCGAACTGTCGCCTCTAAGCGCCCTTCTTTTTGCACAACTGGTCCACGACGCGGGCCTTCCACCTGGCGTCTTCAACCTCGTGAATGGTAGTGGTCACGAGGTCGGCGCAGCGATGGCTGCGCATCCTGATATCGATATGATTTCGATTACCGGCTCCAACCGTGCGGGCGCGCTGGTCGCACAGGCGGCCGCCCATACGGTGAAGCGCGTCACACAAGAACTGGGAGGCAAATCCCCGAACATTCTGCTTCCCGACGCCGACTTCGCCAAAGCCGTCCCACTGGGCGTGATGTCGGCATTCCGCAACGTCGGACAATCGTGCAGCGCCCCGACAAGAATGATCGTACCTAAGGACAGGCTGGCGGAGGTCGAATCACTGGCTGCCGCGACCGCCAATGCGATCATCGTCGGTGATCCGCGATCGGAAGATACGGTGCTCGGTCCCATTGCCAACGAGGCCCAGTTCAATCGCGTGCAAGCCATGATCGAGGCTGGCCTGGATGAGGGTGCAAAACTCATTTGCGGCGGACCTGGACGTGTGCCGGGTTTTGAAAAGGGCTTCTACACTCGACCGACAGTATTCTCCGACGTAGACACCGCAATGCGGATCGCCCAGGAAGAAATTTTCGGGCCGGTGCTGTGTATCATTCCGTATGAAACGATCGATGAGGCGGTCGTTATCGCGAACGATACGGTATACGGCCTAGGCGCCCATGTTCAGTCTCAGAACCTTGATCTGGCGCGTGCAGTGGCCTCTCGTATCCGCGCGGGACAAGTGCTTCTGAATTACCCCGCCTGGAATCCAATGGCTCCATTCGGTGGCTACAAAAGATCCGGCAATGGTCGTGAATATGGTGTCTATGGCTTGGAGGAATACCTGGAAACCAAGGCAATCATTGGATTTGGCGGATCACTTGATAGTACTTCCCGCACGTAGAACTCATTCAAATGTTCGGTGCCGTCCAATTCGGCTATCCGGAAGTTGGCTTAGGGAGCGCAGCTCGACCCTATGTTCCTGCCGGCAATGTCTGGCGCCGTTCGTCCATTGAGGGAGTAGTGGTATGGCAAACGAGGACAGATTTTTTATGGGTGCGACGCACCAGCCAAAAAAATAAACCCGTCCTCACTGCCCAAGCTGTTTAAACCTCTGCAATGGCCTCGCGAACGAAGTCTTCATAGGTGCGCAGTGGGTGCCCGATGATGGTCTGAAGCTGTTCTACGGTTCCTTCAGTTGCTTGCATGCCGAACGTCTGGATACCCGCCATCATCAGGCGCATGTCATAAGCCAACCAGGTGGGACCGTACGAAGCCAGCTGTCCTTCGAAGGCTGCTACATCGTCACCGCCGTAGGCAATGTCGCGACCCAGGGCGGAGCTCCAGATCTTCGCCACAGAGGCACCGGTAAGTGCCTGCGGCCCGACCAACTCCAGCGTTACACGATCCAGGGCAGAAGATGCTTTGTCGCGTCGCAGCAACTCTGCAACGGCAACATCGGCGATGTCACGCGCATCTATCATCGAGACGCCCGCCGAGCCAATTGGCATCGGGTATACCGAGTAGTTCTGAATCGTCTGCTGGACCATGAGTTCGTTTTGCATGAAGTAAGCCGGACGCAGAATGGTTGCGGGGATGTCGAGGCTTTCGATCATGCGTTCAACCGTATGCTTGCCGGTGAAGTGCGGAACATTGGTGAACTTGTCGGCATGAATCACCGACAGATAGACGATGCGCTCGATGCCTGCCTCTTGGGCGAGGTTCAGCGTGATGAGCGCTTGCGTCACCTCATCGGGCGTAACGGCGTTGAGCAGGAACAGCGTCCGCACCGACGACAGCGCGACGCGCATCGAAGGTACATCGGTGAGGTCTGCGACAACTTCAGTGACGCCGGCCGGGAAGTCCCGCTTACCCGATTGGCGCACTAGCGTTTTAACCTCGGCGCCCGCGCTGGCAAGGCCCTGAGTGATGAGTGAACCAATAGTGCCCGTGGCACCAATAACGAGAATGCTCATTTTTGAATCTCCTACAGTGGATATTTAGGGTGGCTCAGCGAGAGAAGTCCGCAACGACCTTGCCAGTCCGTGAAGCGCTACGATTGCGTTCGATGGCCTCAGGGATGTCGGCGAAGCCAACGACCTTGCCGATCCTGGACTGCAGTGTGCCGCTGACGATTTCTTGGGCCAGCGTCTCCAGCAATTCGGGGGCGGGCTTGTTCATGAACCAGAGGCCTCGGCGATTCGCCGGCGTGCGCGCCAGAATGTCGGGTGATGACGTGCCGACAATGACGCCGTTTTCCGCCAACACCTGCCACGAGCGATCCAGTACCTCACCCCCGACGTAGTCGAGCACCAGGTCAATGTCCTGGACGACGTCCTCGAAACGTTGGGATTGATAATCGATGACATGATCGGCGCCGAGGCTGCGCACATAATCCAGGTCAGCCGTGCCCGCAGTTGCGAAGACCTCGGCGGCGGCCCGCTTGGCGTACTGCACGGCATATCCGCCCAGCCCACCGGCAGCGCCGTGAATAAGGATTCGCTGGCCTGGATGAATCGGCCCTGCGTGATGAAGACTCTTCCAGGCCGCCACGGCTGCGACGGGTACAGCGGCAGCATGGACGTCATCAAGATCTTCAGGCGTAAGGGAGAGGCTCGCTTCACTGACGCTCACGAATTCGGCGTACGCGCCCAGTCCTCCCACCGCGCCCATGACGCGATCGCCAACACGAAAGCGAGAGGCACCGGGACCGACAGCCTCGACAACACCCGCCATTTCGGCGCCCAGTACTATTGGTAGTGGAAGCGGGAAAGCATTTCGCACATGGCCTTCACGGACCTTCCAATCGATGCCGTTCACCCCAGCGGCTCGAACTCGAATCAGAACCTGGCCTTGCCCTGGTTCCGGCTTTTCGATCTCGGCCACTACCGCGGCGTCAGCGCCGCCGTATGCCCGGATCAGTACAGCGCGTTGCATGGTACTCATTGCAGTTCCTCGTATCGAGTTCCGATGACGAGAAGATAGGCTGTTGCGCAGTTAAAGCGGAGACACCAAAATGCAGACACTTCGTTTCAAAAATGGAACACCATGAATCTGAACGCTCTGATCGATTTCACGCTCGTCGCAACGAATGAGGGGCTCGGAAAGGCGAGCCGTGCGAGCGGCATATCCAAAGCAACCTTATCGCGCCGAATCTCCGACCTTGAGGAACAACTGGGCGTGAGGCTGATCGAGCGCAGCGCTCGCGGACTGAAGCTCACCGAAGCTGGTGAGATGCTGATGGCTCGAACAGAAGGTCCGTTGGGCGAGGTGGCTGAAGCCATGACGGCGGCCCGTGAGGGCGTATCGACGCCTCGCGGACGCTTGCGTGTCGCTGCCCCGGCCCTGTTCTCGCAGCTTGCAATGGGCCGCATTGGCGCTGAATTCTGTGCCGCCTACCCGGAGGTCGAAATCGAAGTGGTGGCGGAGGATCGCCTGGTTGACCTTGTGGAGGAACAATTTGACGTCGCCATCCGGATCAACCCGAGCCCAGACAGCAGTCTGGTCGGCCGCTGCTTCGCCAAGGACCGGCTGGTTGTAGTGGCTGCGCCCGAAGTACCTAAGCCAATGCCCGGCGCGACCAGACCAGTTTCTAGCATCGTGGCTTCGAATTTCCAGCCCACCCACTGGAAACTCGATGGAGGACACTTGGTCCTGGAGCCCATCCCCAAGCTGCGGTTCTCTTCGTTGTTGATGATCCGCGATGCGGCTATCGCTGGCGGTGGTGCAGCCCTCATTCCACAGTCCATCGCATGGAACCAGCTTGCCCGTGGCGAGTTGGTCCAGTGGGGCACGGTATCGGGTGTAGAACCCGAGCTCTGGGTCTTGCACACGTCCAGGCGCCTTGCTGCTCCGAAGGTTCGCGCATTCGTCGATTTCATGTGCGCGAAATATCCGGACATGTCTCTGGTACTAAAGGGATAGAAGACCTTCACTAGTCTCAGGTATTGATTCGGCCGCACCGGAACCGCGCGGTAATGAGCGCGCGCCTATTTTTCTCTATCCTTTTACGCACACCACCTGACGCAAGGTGTGCAGCACTTCCACCAAATCTCGCTGGGCGTGCATGACGTGGTCGATGTCCTTGTAGGCCATCGGAATTTCATCGATGACGGCGGCATCCTTGCGGCACTCCACGTGGGCGGTGGCGCGGATCTGGTCTTCGACGGTAAACAGGCTTTTCGCTTTGGTACGACTCATGGTGCGGCCGGCGCCGTGGCTGCAGGAGCAGAACGATTCCTCGTTACCCAGCCCGCGGACGATGAAACTTTTGGCGCCCATCGATCCCGGAATAATCCCCAGTTCGCCCTTCTTGGCCGATACCGCGCCTTTGCGGGTGACCAGAATATCCTCACCAAAATGTCGCTCTTTCTGCACGTAGTTGTGGTGGCAGTTCACCGCTTCCAGCGCAACCTCAAAAGGCTTGCTGATCACTTTTCGGGTCGCCTGAATCACCGCTTGCATCATCAATACACGGTTCTGCCTGGCGAAGTCCTGAGCCCAGCCGACTGCTTCGACGTAGTCATTGAAGTGCCGGCTGCCCTCTTTAAAGTAAGCCAGGTCACGGTCCGGCAGATTGGCGAGGTGCTGACGCATGTCCGTCTGAGCCATTTGAATGAACAGGTTACCAATGGCGTTGCCAACGCCACGGGAACCGCTGTGCAGCATGAACCAGACCCGGTTGGTTTCATCCAGGCACACCTCGATGAAGTGGTTCCCGCTGCCCAGCGTGCCCAAGTGCCCACGGTTGTTGGTGTTGGCGAGTTTCGGGTACTTGCCGGTGATCGCCTTGAACCGCGGGTCCAGTGCCGCCCAGGCCCGGTCCGCCTGATGCGGAACGCTGTCCCAGGCGCCCTTGTCCCGACCGCCGCGCCCCCCGGTGCGGCCATGGGGCACCGCTTTCTCGATCGCGCAACGCAAGCCATGCAGGTTGTCTGGTAAATCACTGGCGGTCAGCGACGTGCATGCGGCGATCATGCCGCAACCGATATCCACCCCGACGGCGGCTGGAATGATCGCGCCGACCGTTGGAATCACACTGCCGATGGTCGAGCCCTTGCCCAGGTGTACATCGGGCATCACCGCCAGATGCTTGAAGATGAACGGCATCCTGGCGGTGTTCATCAATTGCTGTCTGGCTTCGTTTTCTACCGGGACGCCTTCGGTCCAGAGCTTGATCGGTTTACCGTTGGCGACTTCCAGCAGTTGGTAGGTATGTTCTTGCATGACTTCGATTCTTTTCGATTGGTCGACTGTTCGACGTTGGGCAGGCGCCTGGGGTGAAAAAGGCATAGCAGCCGACGCGCCAGCTTTGATTCTCCTACTTCGCGGAAAAAAGGGGACAAATTTGTTTACTCACCGATAACAGAAACGCCGCTCAGTGAGCGGCGTTTTTTGTGGAATAGGCACCCTTTGAGCTGTTGGCGATGGAACCTAGTGATCCATAGCTGCAAACCCGCGTTCCAGGTCCTCAATCAACGCTTCGACATCCTCAAGCCCGATATGCAACCGCAGCACCGGATTCAATGAACGGTCTGCAGCACTGTCGCGATCCGTGGTATCGGCAACAGCAATCAGACTTTCATAACCACCCCATGAAGCGCCAAGCCCAAACAACTGCAGCGAATCAATAAAGCGTTCGACGTAGGTCGGGTCCGCATCACCCAGCTCGTAGGACAGCAAACCGTTGCTGCCATTGAAATCGCGCTGCCACAGGGCGTGACCGGGATGATCGGGTAACGCTGGATGGAACACCCGTTTCACCTGCGGTTGCGCTTGCAGCCAATGAGCGATTTCCAGCGCCTGGCGTTCGTGCACTTCCAGTCGCGGCGCCAGGGTTCGTGCGCCGCGCAGCACCAGGTAGGCATCGTCGGGGCTGACCGTGGCGCCAAAGGTGTCGGCCATGGACGCCAGTGGCTGCCACACGTCTTGTCGGGTGCAGACGCTGCCCATGACCACGTCGCTGTGGCCGCACAGGTACTTGGTCAACGCCATGATTGAGATGTCCGCGCCGAGGGCCAGCGGTCGGTACAGGTAACCCGAGCCCCAGGTGTTGTCGACGGCCAGGAGAATGCCTCGCGGTTTGCACAGGGCGGCGATGGCCGGCAAGTCGCAGAGCTCATACAGCAAGGAGCCCGGCACTTCGGTATAGACCATTTTGGTGTTGGCTTGCAGTTGCGCATGCAGGCTGCTGCCATCAGGGGCGAAGTAGCTGACCTGAATGCCGAACGGCTGAAGAAACTCACGGGCCAGCCGTCGCACAGGCGCGTACACCGCGTCGCTGATCAGTACGTGATCGCCGGGCCGCAGGTAGGCCAGGAAGGTCTGCGCGATCGCCGCCAGCCCGGTGCCGAACAAGCGCGTGCGGTAACCACCCTCCAACTCCGTCACCAGATCTTCCAGGGCGAAGGCCGTCGGATTGCCTCGAGCGCCATAGCTCAGGACCCGCTCGCTATCACGGCGAGCACGGGCGTCGCGCATTTGCGCCAGGTTATCGAACAGCACCGTGCTCAACCGCGTGACCGGCACGTTGACTGCCCGACCGCCATTGCCCTGTTCGGTACGCGCCGAATGGACCAGACGTGTACGCACCCGGGCATCGCGGGGCACTGTGTCGCGCAGCGGCTTGAGACTGGCGATTTCGTCGTTGCTCATCTGCGCCAGCAAACCGATTTCCCAGGCCAGGTACTGACGCGCCGCGTCCTTGTTGCCGGCGTGACGGTCGTGGGTGAAGAACAGAAAATCGATGCACTGTTGATTGGAAGGCGTGGTCGGATTTTCCTGCACCGCGAACCCCTCTGCGCGCCAGGCATCGATCCCGCCGTCCAGCAGCCGGACTTGAAGGCGCTGATTTTCCGGCAGCTCCTGCGCCGCGAAAGCAGCCAGCAAAGGATCATCGGCGACCAACACCAGTGGCCGTTGCTCACCGGCCACTTCAGACGCCAACAACGAGCGAATCGACCAGCGCGACCCGACGATATTGCCCTTGCGATAAGTCATGCTCGGTCGCAGGTCAATCAACACAACGGCGTCGTCCTTCAGTGCATCAGCCAGCGCCAATACTGTAATCGAAGGCAACGCCTTGTGAGCGGCAACCTCGACAGCAGCCAACGTCAGACCGCTGCTCACGCCACCCTCCAGGACATACGCTTCATGCCCCAACTGCCGCAACCAACTGGCAACGATCGGTGCGCGCACGCCATCACTGTCGAGCAGCACCAACCGCGCCTGACGCACACCGATATACAGATCGGTGGATTGAATCAACTGCCCGCCCGGTGTGTGTTGTGCACCGGCCAGACTGCCCGCAGCAAACTCCTCGGCGGTGCGCACATCACACAAAAACAGACTGCGACCGCCCTCCCTGGCCCATTGCTCGACCTGCGCCGCCTCAACGGTCTTCACACCGGCCCGCTCCGCCAGTTGCGCAGCAGCGAGTCGCCGGCCCGGTAACGTGCCAGATGACACCGCCTCGCCATAACGTCGGGTGCTGCCATGCTCCAGCTGAAAATCTTCCAGATACCAACCCTGGGTTCCGTTTTCCAACGCGTAGACCGGGTTTTTCAACCCCAGATTGATCAACGTCTGGGCGCCGATAATGCTGCGGGTCCGACCGGCACAATTGACCACGATTGGCGTGCTTTCGTCCGGCACCAGATCGTGGACGCGATAACCTAGCTCACCATTCGGGCAGCACACCGAACCGGGAATGGTCATCTTGCGGTACTCATCGAACGGCCTACCGTCGAGCACCACCAGCGGCTCGCCCCGCTCTTGCCATTCGGCCAGTTGCTGCGCGGTGACATGTGGCGTATGGCTGGCCTCTTCGACCAATTCACCGAAGGCCTTGGAAGGCACATGCACCCCGGCAAACAGCTGAAAACCGGCAGCCTGCCAGCCATCGGCACCGCCCTCGAGCACATGCACCTGGCTATATCCGAGCGCCTGCAGACGTTGAGCGGAACGCACCGCGACATCCACGCCGTCCTGGTCATAGATCACCAGCCGAACCTGAGGATTCGGCGCCAGACGCCGGACCTCCAGCTCCAGACGGCTGTAGGGCAAATTCACCCCGAAAAACAGGTGGGCTTCGCCATATTGGCCGTGCTCGCGCACGTCAAACAGGGCAATTTCCTGCCCGTCGAACAGCCACTGCTGCAGTTGCCCTGGAGTTACGGTCTGGCTCATGGGGTTCCCGTTTGAAAAAAGAGTTATTGAAGCGCCAGAGAGCGCTCATTGGCCGCGACTTCCCGGCCCTTTGCGTACGCACGCTGAATGGTTCGGCATTGCCGGCCGCCGGCAGGAAACGCCCGGCCTTGTCGGCCAGGTATTTGAGGATGGCACCGGACTCGAACAGGCTCAGCGGCTCGATCAAGCCCTGCGGCGCATGGTCGACAATCGCCGGAATCCGCCCATTGGCGCTGATGCGCTGGAACGCTGCCTGCTTCTGCTCGCCTTCACGGATATTGACCGGCAGCAGGCGGTACTCAAGCTCCAGCTCTTCAAGCAGGATGCCGATCTTCAAGCCATTGCCAGTCGGCCAGTAATACAGATCGATCATGCGTAGGCCTTGATCGACGGCGCCATTTGCGAGGCGTTGTAATTGAGGATGCGCCCGTCGGCCTCGACGCCGTAACGGCCATTGAGGGACTCCAGCGGCAAACCGTACAGGTGGAAATGCAGGGTCGCCTGCTCGCCTTCGACACGAATGCCGTGCAGGTCTTCGCCGAGAAACGAGATGGAGGTGCCGGGTTGCACGATCACTTCCTTTTCCAGGTGCAAGGTGGTGAAACCGGGCTCGCGGCCTTCGTCATCACGACGGTAGACGTAGTTGATTTCCTGGCCTTCGACCGCGCTGATGATCGCCCAGGTTTCATGGTTATGCGGGATCGTGCTTTTGCCCGGCAACAGCGAATTCAGGTACAGCGTCGGCGTGTCGCCGTCGTCATTGAGACGGTAGCGGAATGCGGTGCTGCCCTGCCCCGGCACCGGCGCGGGGAACTGGTCGAAATTGAACAGATCACGGCGCTCGGCCAGGACTTCAAGCAAGGAAACGATTTCCACCAGCGCGGCGCGGTCGACGCCCCGTTGATGGATGACGCGGATTTTCTTCAGGAAATCCTCGATGACGGCGGCACGGTTAACGGTACTCATGAACAGGCTCCTCGGTATTAGACGGACAGGCTGTAACGACCCAGGTTGGTCAACAGATACGGATCATTGGCGATGGGCGGCCGACGGCACGGATCACCCAGGGCGTGACGCAAAAACTCCTGGGTGCGCTCGCTGGTCGGGTGCTGAAAAATTTGCGCGGCACTGCCGTGCTCGACGATCACGCCGTTCTCGGTGAAGTAGACAATGTCGCTGATCTCTTCGGCGAAACGCATTTCGTGGGTGACCAGCACGCAGGTCATGCCCTCTTCGGTCAGCTCGCGAATCACCGTCAGCACCTCACCGACGGTCTCCGGATCGAGGGCCGAGGTCACCTCATCAAACAGAATCAGTTCCGGACGCATCGCCAGGGCGCGGGCAATCGCCACCCGTTGTTGCTGACCGCCCGAGAGCTGGCCCGGATAGGCATCGGCCTTGTGTTCCATCCGCACCTTGGCCAACAAGGCGCGGGCGTCTTTCTCGGCGTCGATCCGGTTGCGTCCCAGCACCTTGCGCGGGGCAATCACCAGGTTTTCCAGTACCGACAAATGCGGGAACAGGTTGTATTGCTGGAATACAAACCCCACACGCTTGCGCAACTCGATGCGCTGGGATTCCTGGGCCAGGGTGTGAACCTCGGTCGTACCGACGCGGATGCTGCCGCGCTGGGGCTGCAACAGGCCGGTAATGCAGCGCAGAATGGTCGATTTGCCGGAGCCGGACGGGCCGATGATCGACACGGCCTGGCCGCGATGCACGTCGAGGTCGATGCCTTTGAGCACCGGGTTGTTGCCAAACGACAGGTGCAGGTCGCGCAGGCTGACCAGGGGCTCGGCGACGGTTTCAGTAGAAGGCATAACGTCGCTCCAGGCGTTGGGTGAGTCGGGAAATCGGGTAGCAATAGGCAAAGAACAGCACCAACAGGCTCAGGTAAATCACCACGGTGAAGCCGGTCATGTTCACGGTGTTGCTGGCGATTTGCGCGGTGTCGATCACGTCATGCACGCCCACCAGGGACGCCAGCGCGGTGCCCATGGTGATCACCGCGTAAAGGTTCATCCACGGCGGCAACATGCGTTTGAAGCACTGCGGCAGGATGATCGAACGGAAAATCTGCCCTCGAGTGAATGCCAGGGAACGTGCGGCTTCCCATTGGGTGCTGGGGATCGAGGCAATGGCGCCACGGAAGATTTCCGCCACGTTGGCGCTCGCCGGCAAGGCCAGGCCGAGGGTGACCTTGACCCAGTCCGGGAACGAGACATAGGCGCTGCCGATGTGGATCTCGAACGGGAACACGTAGGTAGTGAAATAGATCAGCACCAGCCAGGGCGCGTTACGGAAAATCTGC
This sequence comes from Pseudomonas sp. GL-B-26, assembly GCF_019947405.1. NCBI lineage: Bacteria > Pseudomonadati > Pseudomonadota > Gammaproteobacteria > Pseudomonadales > Pseudomonadaceae > Pseudomonas > Pseudomonas sp. GL-B-26. The sequence goes on from NZ_JAGYGJ010000005.1 coordinate 87,965, forward strand.
ACCCAGATCCGTGCCGGCAAGCGCAGCAGTCGCAGTGGCGATAGCGCCAACGCGCCGACCAACAGCCCCAGCAACGACCCCAGACCGATAGCGACGAGGCTGATCAGAATGTTCTGGCCAAAGCCTACGGCCAGCGCCGGCGACCATTGCAGCAAGGCCTTGAACACCGGGCTGTGCGGGGCGACATACACCAGCCACAGCACGACGCACATCAACAACAGCAGCTTGCCGACATGCCGCCGAGGCCAGGCCATCGGGGCGGTGACGGACGATTCAATGGCCATAGCCGGGCATCCTCAGGCGCGCTTCAAGGTAGCGCCCTACGCAATTGACGATAAAACTCAGCAGGCCGAAAAAGCTCAGGATCAGAATCATCAGCTCCAGCACGTTGTCGCTTTGGGTCCAGATCATGATCGCCGCGTAAGTGATGTCCCCCACGGCAATGGCCGAAGCCACGGCCGTCATTTTCACCAGGTCGATCAGGTTGTTGATCAGTGACGGCAAAGCAAAGCGCAGGGCCAATGGCAGCTGCACATTCCACAGCAACTGACGGCTGCTGAACGCCAGTGAACTGGCGGCTTCCAGCGTCACGGTCGGCACCGCCTCGATGCCGGCGCGCAAGGCTTCGGCATGGAACGCGCCCTTGTGCAACGAGATCACGATCACCACCCAGGCGAACGGCGTCAGCGGGTTGGCCGCGCCGACGGCTTGAGTCAGCAGCATGTTCAGCACCAGGAAGGCGCAATACAGCTGCACCAACGTCGGTGTGTTGCGGGTGACCTCGACAAATAGGCGTGCCGGTTTCGCCAGCCAGGGTTTTCCAGAGGTCAGCATTGCCGCCAACCCGACACCGGCCAGCAGGCTGCCGACAATGGTGAACAGGCAAAGCAGCACCGTGGTCAGCGCACCCTGCTCCAGGGTTCCGCGCTGGTAGGCGTCCAGCAGAAAACCGTAGTTCAGGCCCAACCCGGCAGCCCAATGGACGAAAAGCTCCAGCCAATGGCTCATGGTTCGCCCCGCAATTGCGCGCAAGCGTGAGCGATGCGACGTCCGGCTTCGGCAACGCTTTCCGTCGCCGTGGCGATGGACAGGCGAAACCACGGCGACAAGCCATAAGCGCTGCCCGCCACACCGGCCACGCCCTCCTCCAGCAGATACGCCACGACATCGGCGTCGCTGTTGAGGCATACGCCGTCCGGACGATAACGCCCCAGCAACCCGGCGCAGCGGACAAACACGAAGAAGCCACCTCGAGGTTCGAGCACCTCGAGACCTTCCACTTTGCGTAAGGCGCTCACCAGTAAATCCCGGCGTTGCTGATAGGCCGCCACCTGCTCTGGCAAGAAATCCAGTCCGCCTTCGAAGGCCGCCAACGCAGCAGCTTGCCCCACCGAAGAAGCCCCCGACGTGGATTGCGATTGCACGACCGCCATGGCGTTGGTCAGCACTTGCGGCCCGGCACCGAAACCGATGCGCCAGCCAGTCATGGCGTACGTCTTGGACACACCGCCCACCAGCAGGCAGCGCGGCTGCAGATCCGGCGCGACATTGAGCAGGCTCTGCGCTGGCTGACCGTCAAAGCGAATATGTTCGTAGAGTTCATCCAGCAGAATCAGCACCTGCGGATGGCGACGCAGCACCTCGGCCAAGGCTTGCAATTCGGCCGCGCTATACACCGCGCCGCTGGGATTGCCGGGGCCGTTGAGGATCAGCCAGCGAGTCCGCTCGCCAATGTGTTGGGCCAGCTGTTGTGCCGTGATCTTGCATCCCTGCGCCAGTGCGCACTCGATGAACACCGGCTCGCCGCCATTGAAGCGCACGCTGTCCGGGAAGGACGGCCAGTACGGCGTCGGCACCAGCACTTCATCGCCGTCATCGAGGGTCGCGGCGAAGGCATTGAAAATGATCTGCTTCGCTCCGTTGGCAATCACGATCGATTCCAGCGGATAGTCCAGACGGTTTTCCTGCCGGAGTTTGCGTTGCACCGCGACACGCAAGGCTGTTACGCCCGGTGTCGGGGTGTACTTGGTGGCACCGGCGGCGATGGCGGCATAAGCGGCCTGCTTGATGTGTTCGGGGGTGTCGAAATCCGGCTCGCCGGTGGTCAGGTCGAGAATGTCGCGACCGGCATCACGCAGTGCGGTGGCTTGGGATTTGGCGGCGGCATTGGCCGACAGAGAGATGCGCTGCACGCGCTTGGACAGGCGAAGAGTCATGGCTGAACCACCTCCAATACCTTGCCCGGATTGAGCAGGTTTTTCGGGTCCAGCGCCTGCTTGATCCGGCGCATCAGGTCGAGTTCCACCGGGCTTTTGTAGCGCCCGAGCATGTCCCGTTTGCGCTGGCCGATGCCGTGTTCGGCGCTGATCGAACCGCCGTGGGCGTGGGCGCTGTCGTGCACCAGCAGACTCAACGCTGCGTAATGGGCCATGTGCGCCTCGACCGTTGAATCAAGCGGATGAGCAATGTTGTAGTGCAGGTTGCCGTCGCCCAAATGGCCGAAGGTGAAGTGACGGACACCGGGAAAATGCGCCTGCAACAACGCATCGGTGTGGGTGACAAACGCCGCGACCTGGGAAATCGGTACTGAAATGTCGTGCTTCATGTTGCGACCGGCGCGCTTCTGCGCCTCGCTCATGCTCTCCCGCAACAGCCACAGGGCTTCGCTCTGGGCCAGGCTTTCGGCGATCAACGCATCGGCCAGCAACTCGCGTTCGAAGGCCTCCCCCAGCACGTCTTCAAACGCTTCGCGGGCATGGGCTTCGCTGTGGTTGTCGGACAGTTCCAACAGCGCAAACCAAGGCTGCCTGGCGCCGAGAAAAGGTTGCGGACCTTGCGGAAATTGCTCGCGCAGCAGCGCGAGGCAGTCGGCACTGAGCAGTTCGAACGCGGTGAGACTGGCACCGAAACCGGCGCGGGCATGGGACAGCAATTGCACCGCTTGGTCCAGGGAGCTGAAAGCCAAGAGTGCCGTCGCCTGCGCCTTGGGCAGCGGGAAGAGTTTCAGGGTTGCGGCGGTGATGATGCCGAGGGTGCCTTCGCTGCCGATATACAGGTCACGCAAGTCGTAGCCGGTGTTGTCCTTACGCAAGCCGCGCAGGCCATTCCAGATTTCGCCCTCGGCGGTGACCACTTCCAGGCCCAGGGTCAGCTCGCGGGTATTGCCATAACGCAGCACCGCGGTGCCGCCGGCATTGGTGCCCAGATTGCCGCCGATGGTGCAACTGCCTTCGGCGCCCAGACTCAGGGGAAATAGCCGGCCGGCGTCACGCGCAACGTCCTGGACGGTTTGCAGAATGCAGCCCGCTTCGACGGTCAGGGTGTCGTTGTCTGTGTCCACTACCCGCACACGATTCAGCCGATCGAGCAACAGCAACACTGCTCGGCCGCTGGCATCCGGGGTCGCGCCGCCCATCAGCCCGGTGTTGCCGCCCTGCACCACCACCGGCGTATCACTGGCCACGCACGCGCGAACCACGGCCGCGACTTCCTCGGTATTCGCCGGATGCACCGCAGCGATGACCTGCCCGACGTAACGGCCCTGTTTGTCCGTCAGGTAGTGCGCGGCCTCTTCGCTGCTCTGCACATGGCTGGCGCCGAGCAATTGCTGCAAGGCCACGAACAACGTCTGACTCATGGCTGCACCGCCAGCGGAGCGGCGTTGCGGTACTGCTCATGCAGATCACGCAACGCCTGGGACGGCGTCATCCCCGTGCGCTCGCCCAATTCGATCAGCCAGCCGCTGCGGTGCCAGTCGCGCACGATGGCATCCAGTTTTGCCTGGGTATCGTGCTCGCCTTTGCGCAGCCAGATCACCGAGTTCGACGGGATCAAATCACCCGGCAGCGGGATCTCATAATCAGCCCACTCGGCATCGTTCAACAGCGCGTGCATGGTCGGACTGACATGCACCGCCGCCACGCAACCATTGCCGCGTAGCGACAACAACGATTCGGATTGGCTGCGGAACGCCTTGATCTCTGCGCCGTAGTTTTCCTGCAACGGCTTGATGAAGTTGCTGCCCTGGGACACGCACACCGGCTTGCCCTTCAGATCGGCCCATTGAGTCACGCCAGCGCCTTTGCGAATCAACGCGGCGCCGCCGACTTCTTCATAAGGCGTGGGCACGTAATCGAGAATCTCGCCGCGCTCTTCGGTGAACTGCATATTGGCGATCAGGATGTCGACCTTGCCCTGCTGCAGGAACTGCACGCGGTTGGGCGCCAGTACCGAAACGGTCTTCGCTTCGACGCCCAAGGCCTTGGCGATGCCCTTGGCCAGTTCGACGTTGTAGCCCAGGTGTTCGCCGCTCTTCGGGTCGATGGTGCCGAATGGCGGACCACTGAGAATCACCCCGACGGTGATGGCGTGGCGTTGCTCGATCTTGTCCAGCGTGGCATCGGCCTGGGCAAGGCTGGCACCTAACGCGGCGGACCAGGCGAGGCAAAGCGTGGCCAGGGTTCTGGCAGAAAAAAATCGGTTCATGCACGACTACCTTGAACGACCGCCCGGCAAAAGGACGGTCTGTTGAAAACGATGAGGTGGAGAACCGGGAGTCAGGCGCCGTTGGCCTGGAACTGTTTCTGCAGTTCCACCAGGGCGGGTGATGCGGGCGTGATGTGGTTGCGGGTCTGGGCCTCAATCAACCAGCCGCTGCGGTGCAGTTCCTTGACGATCGGATCGAGCTTGGCCTGGGTATCGCTTTCTCCAGGGCGGGTCCAGATCACCGACGGCGCGGGATTGAGTTCCGGCGTAAGCGCGCGATAGCCCTGCCATTCGGCGGTGCCGGCGAGCAGCGGATTGATCAGCGTGGCGTCATGAACCGCCGCGACGCAGTTGTTGCCACGCAACGCCAGCAGGGATTCCGACGAACTCTTGAAAGCTTTGATCTCGACGCCCAACTCGGTCAGCGGCTTGATGTAACTGCTGCCCTGGGAGGTGCAGACCGGTTGGTTTTTCAGGTCTTCCCAACGGGTGATCTTGCTGTCCCTGAGCACCGCTGCGGTACCACCAACACGGTAGAACGGCGTCGGCACAAACCCGAGGATCTCGCCGCGTTCGGCGGTCCACTCCATGTTGGCAATCAGCAAATCGACTTTGCCCTGCTGCAAGAACTGCACGCGGTTGGCGGGCAATACCGGCACCAGCTGCACCTCGGCACCCATTTGCCGTCCCAGCTCCTGAGCGAGATCGACATTCAAACCGCGCGGCTTTTGGCTCGTCGGATCAATCCCGCCAAACGGGCCGCCGGACAGCAACACACCGACCACCAGCACATGCCGTTGTTCGATCTTGTCCAGGGTTGCATCAGCCCGGACACTATTGCTGGCAACCAGCGAGATCAAGGCGCCCAGCATCACAGGCAACAATTGTTTAACGGCTGAGCACTTTTTCGACATGGATCTTCCCCTGATGATTGATCGGCGTACCCCCGACCTGATGTGGAGGCATCCTAGGTACAGCGTTGAAGTAACGGAAATTCAAATATCTAATATCGTTATAACTTCCCGTGTTCGCACCGAGAGCGCATTTCCATAAAACCCGTATTTACTGACACCAAATATCCTTCAAAGAAAAAATCAGCAAAAATACATAAACAAACGTAATGTTTATGTTTTCAGCCTTGATATAAAAACAGCCCCGGAAATGGCCATGCCGACCTCACTCACTCTCGATCTCGAATTACTGCGCACCTTCATTGCCGTAGTTGATCACCACAGTTTTGCCGAGGCAGGTGCGCAACTGGCCCGCACGCAATCGTCGGTCACCCAACACATGCAACGCCTGGAACAGCAAGTGGGGGTGAGCCTGTTCGAAAAGCGCGGGCGGCAAAAACAACTCACCGAACCCGGCTTGCAGTTACTGCGTCATGCCCGGCAGATGCTGTCGCTCAACGACGAGGCGCTGAACTCCCTGCGTGAAAGCAGCTTGAGTGGCGTGTTGCGCATCGGTTCGCCCCACGACATTGCCGACACCATCCTGCCGCCGATCCTCAGCCACATCGCCCGCTCGGCACCGCGCTTGCGTCTGGAGATCGATGTCGGGCGCAGCCCGTTTCTGATGGACGACTTGCACCGGGGCAAGGTCGACATGGTGATCTCCACCCGCCAGGACCCAAGCCTGGAAGGCTTCGCCTTACGCACTTCGCCGGTGTGGTGGATCTGCTCGGCGCAGTACATTCACAACCCCGGCGAACCATTGCCACTGATCCTCGTGGATGAACCGAGCATCTACCGGCGCTATGCCCTGGAGGCGCTGGAACGCGCCAATATCAGTTGGCGCCAGGCGTATCTGGCGTCGAATCTGATTGGCATCAAGGCCGCGACCCGCGCAGGCCTGGGGGTCACCCCCCGAAGCATGGAGATGCTCGGACCAGACATGCGCGTGCTGGGTGAAAATGACGGGTTGCCGCGGCTGCCGGACGTGACCTACTACCTGTGGATCAGGCCCAACACCGCGAACTTGATTGCCCGAAAGGCCTATGACTTGATTCGCGCGAGCCAGGGGCTGTCCTTTTCTTGACGTGAGCGGCTCCGCGGATTCAAGCCCTGGCCCTTTCAGAGCTTGGCGATCGAGACTTCGGTGGATTTAACGAAGGCAATCACCTCGCTCCCCACTTTCAATTCAAGATCGCGCACTGAACGGGTGGTGATCACCGAGGTGACGATGCCGGAGGCGGTTTGCACATCGATTTCGGAGACCACTTCGCCTGTCACAATTTCCTTGATGACACCCTTGAACTGGTTGCGGACGTTGATCGCTTTGATGGTCATGATGAGGCTTCCTGTCTGATGTCGAATACATCCGCACGGATGTGCAGGCCTTCAAAATGCACGCCCCAGACCAATATTAAAAGGAATAAATATAGATTTACTTATTCCTTTATAGAATATAAAGCCCACCAAGCATCTACCACAACGCCACGGTATAGCTGACGATCAGGCGATTCTCATCCAGGTCATTACCGAAGTTCGAGCGCACTGATGCGTTGCGCCATTTAAGGCCGAGCCCTTTCAACTTACCGTCCTGTACCACGTAAGCGATATCGGTGTTGCGCTCCCATTCCTTGCCTTCACCCGGCGCAGTGCGTTGCACATTGTCGCCAGAGATGTAGCGCGTCATGAAGGTCAGCCCCGGCACACCGAGTGCGGCAAAGTTGTAGTCGTAGCGCGCTTGCCAGGAATGCTCGTCGACGTTGGCGAAGTCACCGATCTGCACGAAGTTGACCAGGTACGGATCGCTGCGCCCGATATACGGAAACGGATCGTCGCCGCTCATGCGCTGATAGCCAAAGCCCAGCGCATGGCCGCCCAGGCTATAGGTGAACAACGCACCGAAGGCCTGGTTGTCGATATCACGAAAGTTGCCGTCCTCGGTACTGCGCGCATAGCGCACGTCGCTCTTGAGCGACTGGCCGGCGCCCAGGTCCAGCGAGTGCACAAGGCCGAGATAATTTTGCTGGTAGATGTTTTCAAGCTTGCCGTAGCGGTATTGGGTCGTGAGGTTCGGCAACCATTGATAGTCAGCCCCGGCAAACTGAAACCTGTCGCTCTGCCCGCCGATACGGTTGGCGGTCATGTCTTGATAGTCGGTGGAGTCGACAAAATTGATCTGTGTGAGTTGACCGCCCGTGAGCTTCAAACGATCGATTTCCTGCACATTCACCAGGCCGCCCTTGAACGTACTCGGCAACAGGCGGGTATCGTTGGAACTCACCACCGGGTCCTTGATCTGCAACGTTCCAAACTTCAGGGTGCTGTTGGATACGCGCATTTTGCCTGTCAGGCCTAACTCGCCATAGCGATCCTGCGAGCCGCCGGAGCCATTCGGCGGCAACAGATTAGTCCCCGCCGTCCCTCCACCAGAGTCCAGTTTGAAACCGGCCATGCCCAACACATCCAGGCCAAACCCAAACGTGCCAGCGGTGTAACCGGACTCCATTCGCAACAGAAAACCCTGCGCCCATTCCTCGGCCTTGTCGCGTGAACCGTCCTGGCGAAAATCACGGTTGAAGTAGAAGTTGCGCGCTTCCAGGCTGCCTTTACTGTCCGCGACGAAATCCGCCTGAGCGGTCGGTGCACAGAGCAGACTCAGGCCGAGCAATGTGCCAACCGGGGCGCACCTATTGAATGGGCGGGTGCGACCCGCTTTTGAAGGCACGTGGACAGTCATGATTTTTCCCATGGAAGAGGTTCCTGCGGCAGCAAGCGAAGATGACGGACACGCCTCATTGTTTTTTTGTTAAGGCGTTGTCGTGGGGGGCGGACGCAGCGACCTGCGTCGTGGAGCGGATTCTTCGTGCCGGGGCAGAACGGCGTCAAACGGGAAAAAGACGAGGTTATGCATAAGAAAATTTGATGCCCGCGATGGCGGACTCTGGAGTAACAATTGCAACTCGCCCCTTCATTACAAGAGCCATAAGCGCCAAGGGAACCGCCATGAACCTCAAATTCCTCGAAACCTTCGTCTGGGTCGCCCGCCTGCAAAGCTTCAGCCTGACTGCCGAGAAAATGTTCAGCACTCAGGCCGCGATCTCCAGCCGGATCGCCGCGCTGGAAGATGAGTTGGGCCTGCGCCTGTTCGTGCGCGATTCACGCGGGGTGTCGCTGACGCCCGAAGGTCTCAAGGTGCTCGACTATGCCGAGCAGATGCTCGAGGTTCAGCGCGCACTGAAACACTCGCTGGACAACACCAGCCCGCAGCAGGGGCTGGTGCGCATCGGCGTGATGGATACGGTGATTCACACCTGGCTCAGCCCGTTTATGTCGACCCTGATGCAGACCTTCCCCGCCGTCGAAATCGAGATCACTGCCGACGCCGCACGCAATCTCTGCGAGCAGTTGAAAAAGGGCTATCTGGACATCGTTTTCCAGACTGACCTGATCCGCCACGAAAGCGTGCGCAACCTTGAGCTGGCGCACTATCCCATGCACTGGATCGCCGCCAGCAACTCGATCTATGCCCGGCCTTATGCCTCGCTCACCGAGATGGCCGGCGAGCGCATCATCACCTTCGTCAAACACTCACGACCGCATCAGGATGTACTCAACTTGTTGCACGCCCATGGCATCAGCACACCGCGCGTCAGTTGCGTCAACTCGGTGTCAGCCATGACCCGGCTGATTCGTGACGGCTTCGGTATCGGCGCCTTGCCGGCGGCACTGGTGGCCAAACCCCTGGCCAGCGGCGAGCTGATCCAGCTGGATCCCGGCACCCGCTTGCCGCAACTGGATGTCGTGGCCTCGTGGCGTGCGGGGGTTGGGCTGGAACTGATCGAGAACATCATCGAGATGAGCCGCCAGGTGGTCTGCCAATACGCTGCGGATGTCGGTCCGTTACTTATGGTGGCGGCTCCGGGCCTCGACAGCCGACTGGCCCCTGAATAACTTTTAGTTGTCTGGGGGCAACAACATTCCTTGTTGGACGGCATCACTGCGGTTTTCTAAAAAGGGTCAACGAACCTGCTGAGACGCCATGATGAATCAACCCGCCCCGTCCTTCGAACAACTGCAGTGCAACACACCTCTCGCCCTGCGCCAAAGCATCGCCGCCGGGCACTATCAGGGTCACACCAGCGGCCTGGGCCAAGGCCGGGTGCAAGCCAATATCGTGATTCTGCCCAGTGATTGGGCCAACGAGTTCCTCAGGTATTGCACCCTCAATCGTCAAGCCTGCCCGTTGCTCGACATTACCGAACCGGGCGATCCGTACTTCCGCAATCTCGGGACAGCCATTGATATTCGCCACGATGTGCCCCGATACAGGGTTTATCGCAATGGCGAACTGAGCGAAGAACCGCTGGATATCGAGCACCTTTGGCAGGATGACCTGGTGGCCTTCGCCATCGGCTGCTCGTTCTCCTTCGAACAACCGCTGCTGGATGCCGGTATCCCCCTCAAGCACATCGACCTGGGGCGCAATGTCGCCATGTACCAGACCAACATCGACACGCGCCCCACCGCTCGCCTCGGTGGCAAGCTGGTGGTGAGCATGCGGCCGATGAAAGCCGCTGCCGCCATCCAGGCCATTCAAATCACCGCGCGCATGCCCAACGTCCACGGCGCCCCCGTGCACATCGGTGATCCGTCGCTGATCGGCATCCCCGCGCTCAACACCCCGGACTATGGTGATGCCGTCCCCATTGAAGCTGACGAAATACCGGTGTTCTGGGCGTGCGGTGTGACGCCTCAATCGGTGGTGCAGGCCTCACGCCCGCCACTGTGCATCACCCATGCGCCCGGCTGCATGCTGGTGACGGATTTGTTCAACAGTGCTTTGTAAAGACGTGGGTGTGCTTGAGTTCAGTGGATTGTGCCGAAACATCAGTTAAGAAACGACACCATCCGTAGCAGCTGTCGAGCTTGCGAGGCTGCGTTCGGCTGCGAAGCAGTCGTGAAATCAGGCAGTGCGGTGTTTCAGTTAAACCTCGCACACAGGTTTTACGACTGCTTCGCAGCCGAACGCAGCCTCGCAAGCTCGACAGCTGCTACGGATCGCGTTTTGGCTTAACTGATCGGCATTAGGGCGAAGCCGCTCTTTTCAACGCAAAGTCGAAGCCTTGTAAAACCACTCAATGTAGTCAACGATGCAATCGGCCTTCGTCCCTTGTTTTGTGCCATGGACCCTGCCCCATTTCCTGAATGTTCAGGACTAAAGTTCGCGCACTTTACCCACAAAAGACCTGGTGACAGCAGAACCGACTATCCTTTCGGACAGTGAACGCTGCACTCTTGGCAAAAAGGGACGCCATGCCAGACTATGATCGCGCCATCGGCTCCAGACCCGGGCCACTCTGGATGGCTTCAGTTACGGTTTTCTGTCTTTTCACGGCAACTCCCGGAGTCGGCCAGAACCTGCCAACCACAGCGGGTGTCGAAAACGCCACGGTTACGGTGATTCAAGCGCAGGAAATCGTTTCCAGGGCCACCCTCGAAGCCGTTCGCTGGAGCGGCCCTGAATCCGGCCCGCAAGCCCTGCGGGGCAAGAGCATCGCCTTTGTCGCAGAAGATTTGCGTAACGGAGGCATTGTCGGTGTCGCGCAGGGCGCTCGCGAGGCAGCCAAGGCGATGGACTGGACGCTGAAGATATTCGATGGCGCTGGATCATCGGCCGGGCGCGCGAAGGCCTTTTCCGATGCCCTGGCAGCGAAACCCGACGGCCTCATTTTGTGCGGCTCCGATGCCCTTGAGAACAATGCAGCGCTGATCCTCTTCGCCAACCGGGATGTGCCGGTGGTTGGCTGGCACGCCGGGGCACGACCCGGGCCGATTGCCGGCACGCCGGTGGCCATGAACGTCACGACCGACCCGCTCGAAGTGGCTCGCCTCACGGCCATGGCGGCAGTGGCACAGTCAAACGGACAGGCCGGCGTGGTCATCCTGACCGACTCCAAGTACAGCATCGCCATGGCGAAAGCCAAGGCCATGGAAAACGTCATTCGGGCCTGTCGGGAATGTACGTTACTGGAAGTGCGCGATGTCGCGATCTCCGAAAGTGGCGAGAAGATGCCGGCGATTACCAAGGAGCTGCTTCAGCGCTATGGCAAGCGCTGGACCCACACGCTGGCCATCAACGACATCTATTTCGACTACTCGATCGCCTCATTGACCAACGCCGCAATACCCAGCGACGGCATCAGTCTGTTGTCTGCCGGTGATGGCAGCGCTTCGGCTTTCTTGCGTATACAGGCAAAAACCTACCAGACCGTCACCGTGGCCGAGCCGCTCAACCTGCATGGCTGGCAAGTGATGGATGAATTGAACCGGCTGTTTGCAGGTCAGCCGGTGAGCGGCTTCGTCGCGCCGATTCATCTGGTCAGTGCCGACAATATCGCCTTCGACGGCGGGAAGAAATTCCAGTACGACCCTGACAATGGCTATCGAGACATCTATCGCCAACAATGGAACCCCTGACATTGGACGTTACTTCCCGGCTCGGACGCCAGCTATTGCCGCAATCGCTACGCGCACAGTTCACACTGGCGTTTCTGACGCTGGCGCTGCTGATCCTGGCGAGTGGTGCAACAGCGGTCTACGCGTTGCGCACGTCAAACAACGCCACCCGCCAGCTGACGGATGAACGACTGGTCCGCATGCAAGATGGGCAAGACATGCTGCAGCGTACCTTGCTGATCGAACGCCAGACCGATCAGCTTCTGACAACCCGCTCCCCCGACACCCTGCGTTCAAGCTATGCGGCGACCGTCGAACAGCTTGAAGCCCTCGATCAACTGGTACAGCAGCTGACTGCTGCGAACAATGGCGTGGCGATACTCGACATGCATCAGTCGAGTCAGATGTTCCGCAATACTGCCAACATCGTTGCGCAGTTGCGAGAAAGCCTGCTGCAAACCGAGGTCACCTTCGAGCAGACCATGGAGGATCACACCGCCCGGTTAATCGCGACACAGTCCCGGGCCAGCCTGGAACTGGCGGTGTTACTTTTCGATCTGCCGCAGGCTGCTGACAGTGATGCCGTGCAACGGCTGCGGATCAGTTATGAGCGCCTGTCACGCACCGCTGGCAAGTTACCCGACGCTGAAGTGGAGACGCCCGATCTCTTCTCCCTGCGCCTGAAGCTCATCAATCAGCACAACGTCATACAGCGCTTCAATGAGGAACTGAAGAATGAGGCCGGGGTTCTGGTCGCGGTGGCCCGTGCGCAATCCAGTGCTTACACCGAAGACTATCGCGAAGCCCTGCAGCGCCTGGTCGAGGCCTCAAATCGTAGCCAGCAATGGGTGCTGATCATGTTGGGCGCCAGCCTGGTATTCGCCTGGTTCGTGACCCGGGTCTTCATGGGCCGTCATGTGCTCGTGCGTCTGAATGAAATAAGCCGGCAATTACGTCAGGAACACACTGACAAAACGCACTTGATGATGGCGGAACATGGAAAGGACGAGATCGGCAACATGGCTCGCGCGGTTAATCAATTCCTCAAAGACCGACTTCAGCTGGAAAAAAGAACGGTCCAATTGAGTATTGCCACAGAGCGGCTCGCCCTGCAAAACAGCCGATTAGAGAAAGAAGCGGTCATCCGTGCCGGACAACGTCATGTCCTGGAGCTGATCGCCAGGAGCACCGAGCTTGCAGAAGTCCTCGACAGCCTGGCTCACCTGGTGGAGTCCCAGTTGGAGGGGATGATGGTGTCCATTCTGGTGCTGGATGAGGATGGCAAACACCTGCTGCACGGGGCTGCCCCCAGTTTGCCGAAAGCCTATAACCAGCTCATTGACGGGATTGCGATCGGGCCGAACGTCGGTTCATGCGGCACCGCGGTGTATCGACGAGAGCCGGTCATCGTCACGGATATCGAGCTGGATCCGCTGTGGGAGGCGTACCGTTCAGCCGCTGCGCCCTATGGATTTCGCGCCTGCTGGTCCACGCCGATTCTGTCCCATGAGCGAAAAGTATTGGGTACGTTTGCCTTGTATTCCAACACCGTACGCAGCCCTAGCGCGACCGAGACGCGACTGATCGACATGGCGACACCGCTTGCCGGCATTGCGATAGAACGCCAACTTACCGAAAAGCGCATTCGCTATATGGGCGACCATGACGCACTGACCGGGCTGCCGAATCGCACACTGCTCGAAGACCGTCTCAAGCAGGCAATACTTTATGCTCAGCGCTACGACCGCCTGGTGACGGTGGTGTTTCTCGATCTGGACAAATTCAAACTGGTGAATGACAGCCTTGGGCACAGTGCTGGAGACGAACTGCTGAAAACCGTCGCCCAGCGCATGCTGGAGTGTGTACGCCGCACCGACACCGTCGTGCGACTGGGTGGCGACGAGTTTGTGATCATCCTGTTCGACCAGCCCTCAGACCTTGACTGCGTGACTCCAGCCCTGCACAAAATCCAGGAAGCCATCCTGCGGCCGATTCAGCTCAGCGGACACACACTCCACGTCACCTGCAGCATGGGCCTGGCCACCTACCCTGCCGACGGCAGCGATACCGACACGTTGCTCAGCAACGCGGACGCCGCCATGTACCGGGCCAAGGAACTGGGTCGCAACAGTTACCAGTTCTATACGAGCGAGATGAAAAACACGGTTCAGGGCAAGCTCGCCATGCAAGACGGGCTTCGAAACGCACTCAACCATGACGAGTTCCTGCTGCTGTACCAGCCACAGGTGGATTTGCAGTCAGGTCAGATTATCGGCGTAGAAGCACTGATCCGCTGGCAGCACCCCGAGCTCGGCATCGTGTCTCCAATCAAATTCATTCCGCAAGCCGAAGAGACCGGATTGATCGTGCCCATCGGCGACTGGGTGATTCATACCGCGTGCAGACAGAACAAAGAGTGGCAGAATGCGGGCTGGCCGCCGATCACCATGTCGGTGAATATTTCAGCACGCCAGTTCATCGAAAGGGACCTGATCGACCGGGTGATGCATGCCTTGCAAGAAACCGGACTGGAGCCGATGTACCTTGAGCTGGAGCTGACCGAAAGTCTGATCATGCAAGACCTTCAGCAAGCCATCAGCAAAATGAAGGAACTGCAATCAATGGGGATCAGTCTCTCGATCGACGACTTCGGCACCGGCTACTCCAGCCTCGCAGCATTGAAAAGCTTCCCGATCGCGAGACTCAAGATCGACCAGTCTTTCGTGCGCGATCTGCCCGACAACGAGAACGACAAAGCCATCGCCACCGCAGTGATTTCGTTGGGGCACAAACTGAACCTCAAGGTCATTGCCGAAGGCGTCGAAACCGAAGAGCAGCAAACCTTCCTGCGTGAAAACGGCTGCGATGAAATTCAGGGCCACTTTTTCAGCAGAGCGGTCAGCGCAGAGGAAATCAGTCTGTTACTGCGTACGCCCCGGTTACCTCAACCGAGCCGCATTGCGAGCCCTGACCCGGCAAGGCGAAAACGCGATGTAAAACGCCCAAGCAGTCCAATGCCCGGGCATTAATGACTCAGCGTACGGTAAAGCGCTGTTGTGTCAGAAGCCGATCGCCCTGGAACACTATGAAAGACCCGACCGTGTTGATGTCGGGCCTGAGGATTCCACCGGTCTCGACAGGCATCAATCGGCCATTTCCGGTCGCTCGTGACTGATCACAGTCGACCCGTTGCAAGCAGGCGGCCAGCTTAGAACGAAGCTGCGCCTTTCCTCGCGGGTGGGGATTATCCGTGCTGCGTCGAAGCAGATCCGGCTCATCCCCCACCGGGAGAACCCAATCTTTCTTGTGAGTAAAGTCGAAGTACCGAGCAACACGCTGCCTGTACAGTGACAGCACAGAACAAGGCAATTACAATTTGATTAACATCCAGCGACTTGAGCGATTGAATACCCCATGGAAAGCAAGACTGCGCGCCTCACGGTGCTCATTGATCCCGTCAAGAAAAAAGCTTTCGAGGAACTCTGTGCAGCACAAGACCTGACGTCTTCGCAGGTTGTCCGCCAACTGATTCGTGACTATCTGGACACTCACGGCGCCAGCTATTCGACCAAGAGCAAGCATGCCGTCAGTACCAAGTCATAACCCAACACTGGCAGTTAGTCTCTAGAGGGTCGACGTACCCTCTACGTGCTTGACAGCTTTAGCCAGCGCGGTGTTGAAGTCGGCGTGGTAATGCTCCGGGCCAATTTCTTGCAGGATACCCACCCTATCGAGCTTGCTGAGCACCTTGGTGTTCGCTTCGCAGAGTTTCACCACGATATTGCGATTGTGCAGCTGCTGAATAACCTCCTCCAACACTTGCAAGCCCGTGATATCCATAAACGGCACGCGCTTCAGACGGATAATCAACAGACGTGGGTCGGTATGGGTCTGCGCTAACACACGCTCGAAGGTCTCAGCCGCACCAAAGAACAGTGGCCCTTCAATCGTGTAAATCAGTATCCCTGGCGGCAAGTGAGAATGGCCATTGGCCCTCAACTCTCCTTCAAGTTCGTGCTCGACTATCTGCTGCACCTCCACGGATGAGGCCATGCGGCGCATGAAGTGCAGCATCGCGAGAATGACGCCGATATTCACGGCGATCACCAAGTCACTGAACACTGTGAGGCTGAAGGTGATGAGCAGAATAGACACGTCTGCGCGCGGGGCTCGCTGGACCATGCGCTTGAAGTGTTTCAACTCGCTCATGTTGTACGCGACCACGAAAAGAATGGCAGCCAGGGCGCACAGTGGGATGTTTGAGGCTAGAGGTGCCAGAAACAGAATAATAAGCACCAAGGTGACCGCGTGCGTAATGCCAGCCAGCGGGCTTGTGCCGCCATTACGGATATTGGTTGCAGTACGGGCAATGGCTCCGGTAGCCGCGAAGCCGCCAAACAATGGCGTGACCAGATTAGCCACCCCCTGACCGATCAGCTCCTGATTGGAATCATGCTTAGTGCCCGCCATGCCATCGGCCACCATTGCGGACAAAAGCGATTCGATTGCTCCAAGCATGGCGATCGTGAAAGCCGGACCAATCAAATCGATGACGCGAGACAGCGTGATTTCAGGCAGGCTAAACGCTGGAAGACCTTGAGGTATGCCACCAAATGCGCTGCCAATCGTGGCTACCCCCTCGAAATGAAAGGTTGACTGTATTGCCATAGCTACCGCCATTGCGACCAACGGACCAGGCACCCGTTTGAGACCGGGAATTTTGGAAGCGGTGATTACCAACAAAAGACTGAGTGCAGCCAGCAGGGTGGTGGCCACATGAAGATCCGGGAGCGCCTGTAGCAAATGCCAGAGCTTTTCGTGGAAGTGCTCTCCACTGATCGCCGGTAAACCGAAAAAGTCTTTCCACTGTCCGACCCAGATGATCACGCCGATGCCGGCGGTGAATCCGACGATCACCGGATCGGGGATAAACTTAATGATTGCACCAAGCCGGGCAATCCCGAGCAATAACAACATGGCGCCCGCCATCATCGTGGCGATTTGCAGACCGTCTACGCCATGCTTGGCCGTAACTCCCGCCAGAATCACGATGAACGCACCTGTTGGCCCGGCAATCTGTAAGCGGCTCCCCCCAAAGAGCGAAACCAGCAGGCCACCGATGATTGCAGTGTAGATGCCTTGCTCAGGTTTGACGCCAGATGCAATGGCAAAAGCCATTGCCAGGGGGAGCGCCACGACCCCGACTATCACGCCAGACACCAGATTGCGGAGCCAGTGTTTACGCCCCATCAGTCCCGCCTTCCAGGCCTCACCAACCGCAATCATGGCTAGCTCCAAAATAGATGTATGCGCATACTATTAACATGCCGTGATAATTTAAATACCCTTGATCCACTGCCTCGTGCCGCAGGGAATGCTGATAGCGAAGACTCAGATGGGCTGAACAGGCGTGCACTGTAAATAGAAATTTCCGAGAGCGCGTGTAGCGTGGTGACTGACATGAATCGCAAAGCTGTGAAAAGCAAACATGCCGAAGGCGTAACCTTTGACACCCACTTGATCGCAAACCCGACCAATCCCAAGGAGTGGATCGTGTTCTTCAAGAAGGACGCGGGGAGGAGTTATTTTTTGGTTGATGACAACGAAGAGGTCGAGTCTTTCGGACATCTGGATGACTTGATCGCCGAGCTTCGAGACTTGGGCCTCAAGACCGCTGAAATCCATTTCTAACCATTGGATTACGCCTTGGAGACATGATCATGTCAGTGAAAATCGAGTATCTATCCAATCAAAACGAAGCTCTTTGGTCTGTATGCTTCCTGATATGACAGGCAGCTTTGGGTCCAGAGTGTGTAAAAACGCTTCGCCAAAATTGCAGTGTGCGCGTCTACGTTAAATCTGAAATTTATCGGCACATCAGCAGATTTGGATTTTGCGTAGACGCGCGATTTCCAGCCCGGTTTTGAGTACCTGTCGCGCTGAAAAATGTTTTTACACAGCCTCGATCGGTTTCAGCCAGTCGTGGCAGGCAGCAATCGGCCAGTTTTACGCCGGTCTGAGCGGCTGCTTTGGGTTGTGGATTCAACCGGTCGCGATGAGCTCTGCCACCGCTGTCAGATTTTACGTAGCGACGCAGACTTCAAAACTGGACCTGCGTTTTTACACAATCTGGGCCAAAAGCTACCTGTCGGCTTTGCCTAAGCAATCACAGACGCTCCACCTGTTGCAGCTGGGCCTCATGTGCCTACGAAACCCGGGGCGATTCAAAACAGCGCGATCGGCACCGGCATGCAACGAAAGCAACGATCCCGTGCCACTTGCCCCTCCAGTTGTGCTCAGGACACCAGCTGTTCAATGTCAGCTAGGAAGCGATCTTGGTGAGTCTGCTTTTTCTTGCCGGTGTATTTGAGTTCGGAGAAGGTCTTCTACATGGCGCGTAACAAGGCACACGGATAGGGTGGCTGGTTGACAGTGCTCGGTGTGCCAAGGGGGCAGCTAGCTATTTTTTTAGCGTCGCCTTAAGTAAATCAAATAGCGTATATAAACATTCACTTGATATTTCAAATTCATCCAAAGGCGGCAAATTTAGTGGGGCAAGAGTTTTGTGCCAGACTATAATAAAAACGTTAAATACGCGTGGGTTAGTGTTTTGGTATGGAAGTATTAGAAGTTATGGAAACTGATATGTGTGGCTATCCTTGGAGGATGGTGGTTAATAATATTTTTCTGTGATGGTTTGGTGTAGCGGTGAGGATTTTATATGAACATCTTATTGAAAGAGCTGCACACCTATCATCATGAGGTGGCTATCAAAATTACTCAAATCAAAGGATTGCTGGGTAGGTTAAGGCATGAATCCGCTAGTGCCGATGACTGCAAGCTGTTGTTTAAGCTGCTGGAAGCCTTGCATGGTGATGCAGAGCGATACCACCATGAAAATGAAGAGCTTATTCGGCGGGCCTTGCTAGCGACTGAGGCACCGATCCACCAACGGGTCAAGGATATCGAGCGAGATCATCAAGCATTTGGGCGCATTGCCGGACAGCTCAAGATGCTGGAGGACTCAACTCAGGAGGCGAGAGTAATCGCTGACACTATCGATGACTTTATCAAGAAATACTACGATCATATGGATGCTGAGGAGAATATTTTCTTTCCGGTAGCAGACAAGTGGTTGTCAGACATCCAGTGGCAGGAAATAAAGCGTCAGTGGCATTAATCGAAGCTTTAACCGTCTTACTTAACCAGGCTGCTACTTAATACTCGATCTGACATATTTATTGCGTGGGTGCCAAATTTTACACCGCTGGCTTGTAGGATTACTTAGATAGAATTACAAACGAGATGAATTGTGAGCCTTACACCCACACATTCGCCAGACATGGAATAAGCGTTGGGGCTAATCGCATTATTTCGATTACAGATATCTAGCCGCCTACGGCGAATCAGGCCACGGGGTTATTGGGGGAACTGCGGGTGATGATGCAAATCTCTAGTGACCTCTAGTGACCATGCTTTAAGCAGGTGAGCCGCCCTGGTTTCGTTGGCTGATCTGAGGGCGCGCACACGGCTCAACAGGTAGCAGCGGTCCACCGGCAACTCTGGGTCGCCAGGTATCCTTCTCCAGCGGCAGAAATCGGCCAAAAGCGGACCTTCAGCCTTCTCGCCAAGACCACGAATAGGTTAAGGATGAAAGTTCTGCGCGGCGGTTCGAATGTGGTCTTTAATGTCCGTGCGTATAGGCGGCCACATTAACTTCGACTCCGTACGAAGGTAGATGCGCCTGACGGCGGGTTCAAGTTGCCATGCACTTATCTGATCAAGGAAGAAACGACATTGAAAATAGCCTTTGGCGCCCTGTTGTTGACCTGGCTGACTACGATCGCACTCGCTGACGAGCCCCCTGTCGGCTTCCGCTCTTCCACACTGGCGGACTCGCACAATGACCGCGCACTGGAGATGGTCGTCTGGTACCCCAGTGCAACCACCGCAGCCACGCAAATGATTGGCGATGATGCGGTGTTCGTCGGGGCTTCTGCCGTTCGTGACGCGCCGCCCGCTGCTGGCAAGCATCCATTGTTGGTGCTCTCCCACGGGTACAGAGGTAACTGGAGCAACCAGATCTGGCTTGCCAGTGCGCTGGCTCATAGGGGTTACATCGTCGCCGCAATCAATCACCCCGGCACCACCACTCATGACCGTAGCCCTCAAGCAGCGGCGCAGTTATGGCAGCGGCCCGTTGATGTGCGCCGAGCCATTGATAGGGTCACGACTCAACCTGAAAAATTCGGCCTGGTCGCCAATGACCGAATTGCCGTGGTGGGCCATTCACTCGGCGGCTGGACCGCCCTGGAGATCGCCGGTGCTCGTTTCGATCCAGACCGCTTCGCCCATGACTGCAATGCCCACCCGCAGTTATCAAGTTGCACCGTCTATGGAAAGATAAACCCCGCAAGCACCTCAACATCAAAGGCCGCGTTGGCCGCCGATTTGCGCGATAAACGCGTCACTGCCGTGGTTACCTTGGACCTGGGCCTTTCACGGGGCATGACCGATGAAAGCCTGGCCTCGCTGCCGGTACCAGCGCTGGTGATCGCTGCCGGCGTACCGTCGCGCGAGCTTCCCGCCGAGTTGGAGTCTGCCAACCTGACCAAACGCCTGCCTGCGGCGTCAAGCCGTTACGTCGAAATCAACGACGCAAGCCATTTCAGCTTCTTGTCGGTGTGCAAACCTGGCGCAGAGGTAATGCTCGAAGAAGAAGTACCTGGCGATGGCATCATTTGTCGGGATGGCGACAGCGCTCGCCCGCGTGGAGTGATTCAACAGCAGATTACATCGCTGATAGCAGAGTTTCTTCAGTCATCTATCTACAAAGAAGGCAGTTTGTAAAATCGTGGTACGAGAGCATGTCGTCTAATTAGTAGTTAAACCTCAGGAGAGATCCCCGATGCCCAGAGAATTCGAGCTCATTAAGTCCGTGCCAGTCCCCTCGAGGTCTGGTGTCACCCACCTTTACAAGTCGATGAACCTGGCGGACGCTTTTGCGATTCGGCTCCCTGCGGGTACATCCAGCAATCCGGATTTGCTAGCTCGATTCATCTTTTCCCACCAGCCATCCTGGATCGGATGGCTCATGAAAGTCCGAGACACTATCGTTGCCTGTTTCGGTCTCAAGACAGCCAAACACTTGGCATCACTTGCTAATCGGATTGGAATCTTCAAGGTCTACAGCACGAACCAGACTGAAATCGTGTTGGGAGAGGACGACAAGCACCTCAACTTCCGGATATCGGTTCTGTGTTCTGGAGAGGCAGAGCCAGAAGGCAGTCACCAACTCGTTTTATCAACCGTGGTCCAGTGCCACAACCGTCTAGGCCGGGCCTACATCTTCGTCATTGCCCCATTTCACCGCTTGGTTGTTAAGGCCAGTCTCCTGCGTGCAGCGCGCATCGGTTGGCCTCTGGCTACCTGCCCCTAAGGCTGGGAACGCTGTGTGCCCCACTGAAATCTAACCCTTCCATCGAGAGGCTTGTTCCGGCAAGCCCGGGCAAGCCTCTCAAGTCAAACGTCATGTCTCCAGGATTCATTCGCTCCATCTGCCGTTCATCACTAAAGGAATGGAAAACATGTCCAGGTCTGCGTTCAGTGCCAAGGTCTTCGCCATCTATTTGTTCGTCGTGGGTGCCGTGTTAGTCGTCGCGCCGAACTTCTTGCTGGCGATCTTTCGGATTCCACCAACCTCCGAGGTCTGGATTCACGTGGTTGGCGTTATCGCGTTCAATATCGGCATCTACGCATGGATCGCAGCCAAGCACGAAAACAAGCCATTTTTGGAAGCGTCGGTGTACACGCGCTTCGTCGTCTTCGTGGCCTTCACTACCTTCGCTGTCGTTGGCCTCGCCAGTCCAATGATCGTTCTCTTCGCAGTAGCGGATCTTTTTGGAGGCATATGGACCTACTTCGCACTGAAAGCCGATGCTCAGTCGATC
Organism: Pseudomonas sp. GL-B-26; assembly: GCF_019947405.1. NCBI lineage: Bacteria > Pseudomonadati > Pseudomonadota > Gammaproteobacteria > Pseudomonadales > Pseudomonadaceae > Pseudomonas > Pseudomonas sp. GL-B-26. Next base: position 109,806 of record NZ_JAGYGJ010000005.1, read on the forward strand.
AGGCCTGTCCTGGCGGGCCAGCACTGAGGCCTGACTCTTCCATCTTCCGGTTGAATCCACAGTCGATTGCTGCCCTTCGCCAAAGACGGCAATCGGCCCAGAAGCGGACCATCAGTGCCCCGGTATCGCTTGGGGACTCTTCAAAATGATGCCGTAACAATGGCACCCCTCGCTAATAGCCAGCGTAGACACCTACTCGCCCATAAAATCCTTCTTGAAAAGCGCGATAAATAGCTAGCTATTTGTTGATGAAAGTCTGAAGTATTCATTTGAATTTTCAGATTCTTTCACCTCGCCGCCTATGCCTAACATCGGCTCCACAGCGAACTAGCCTCGGCAGCGCTTAGCCGTAGGCCTGAGGATTTTTGAGGATCACCGATGAAGCTGGAAATTTTCCGCACGCTGTGGGGTTACACCGCCAGCAAGGCCCAGGCGCTTGAAGAGTTGCTGCAGGCGGGCTTTGATGGGATGGAAGCACGTCTGCCACTGGACGCCCGTGAACGGGCTGAGTTCGCCGCCTTTCTCCAGGCCAATCGCCTGGGTTATATCAGCACAGTCTTCACGGCGTACGATGTGCTGCCGGAGCAGTCGGCGACCCCTGCCGTTCACCTCAATGACCTCGATCAGAAACTCGCCTGGGCCGCCGAACTCGGCCCACGTTTCGTCAACGTGCTGGCGGGCAATGATCGCTGGTCCCTGCCACAACAAGTGGAGTTCTTCGGTCAGGCACTGGAACTGGCGCGCAAGCACGGTCAGGTCTGCAGTTTCGAAACCCACCGCTCGCGTTCGCTGTTCAACCCCTGGGTGACCCTGGAGTTGATCCGGCAACTGCCCGATCTGTTGTTCACCAGTGACATCAGCCATTGGGTCGTGACCTGCGAGCGTCTGTTGAATGACCCGGCCGATGACCTGAGCGCTTTTATCGAGCGGGTTCACCATATCCAGGCCCGGGTCGGTTATGACCAGGGCCCGCAAGTTCCGCACCCGGCGGCTCCCGAATATGCAAAAGAACTGGCTTTCCATCAGCAGCACTGGGAAAGCATCTGGCGCTCGCAGCAAGCCCGCGGTTATCAGGTCAGCACCCTGACCCCGGAATTCGGCGCCGACGGCTACCTGCATCATTTGCCCTTCACCAATGTCCCGGTCGCCGACCTTTGGTCATTGAACGTGTGGATGGGCCAGACCGAGCGCGAACACTTCGAGCGTTTCCACCACTCAAGCAATCCTTAGGGAGCCGATGCGTCATGCCTGACAATAAAAACAACAGCGCCAGCACTGACACACACAAAGCCAACTTCAATAGCATCCCGGTGGTCAACATCGCCGGTCTGTTCAGCGTCGAACTGGAACACCGCCTGGCCGTGGCCGAACATTTGGGGCGCGCCGCCAGCGAAGTCGGGTTCCTCTATATCACCAATCACGGTATCGACCCGCAACTGATCGCCAATCTGCGCAAGGCCGCCAAGGACTTTTTCGATCAGCCCTTCGACACCAAGATGCGGCACTACATCGGCACCTCGCAAACCCACAAGGGCTTTGTACCCGAAGGCGAAGAGGTCTATTCCAAAGGCAAGCCGGACCACAAGGAAGCCTTCGATGTCGGCTTCGAAGTCCCGGCCGATGACCCGCTGGTGCTGGCCAACACGCCATTGCTGGGGCCTAACGACTGGCCGCAGCTGGAAGGTTTCAAGGCGTCGGTACAGGCCTACTATGAAGCGATCTTCGCTTTGGGCCGGCGCCTGTTCGGCGGCTTCGCCCTGACCCTGGGCCTGGAAGAAAACTATTTCGACAGCCTGGTCACCCGCCCGCCGTCCAAGCTGCGCCTGATCCACTACCCCTTCGACGGTGCCGCCCATGACGCACCGGGCCTTGGCGCCCATACTGATTATGAGTGCTTCACCATCCTCCTGGCCGACAAACCAGGCCTTGAGGTGATGAACAATCTTGGCCAATGGATCGATGCACCACCGATTGCCGATGCCTTTGTAGTCAACATCGGCGACATGCTGGAAGTGATGACGGCAGGCGCATTCGTTGCCACTGCGCACCGGGTGCGGAGCGTGAAGGAGGAGCGTTATTCCTTTCCACTGTTTTATGCCTGCGACTTTCACACCCAGATCAAACCGCTGCCCGGGTTCGCCCAGGGAGGTAACGACTACGAAGAAATCACGATCGGCGAACACATGTATGGCCAGGCACTGCAGACCTATCAGTATCTGCGCCAGAGGGTGGCCAATGGGGACGTTCAACTGCCAGGCAAGGCACGCAAGCCCGCCAGTTTCGGACATTTGAAAAATCAGGCTCAACCGTCCTGATTGAAGTTTTCAGTTACCCCTACCTACGCCGGAGTCAGTAAAAAATGAAAAACAATAAAAAAAACCTGTTGAGCTTGGCTGTATTGGCCGCCGGCATGCTCGGTTGCTCGTTGAGCATGGCCGCATCAGACACGTTCAAGGTCGGCATGGAAGTCACCTACCCGCCCTTCGAGTCCTATGACAAGGACAAAAACGTGGTGGGCTCGGACCCGGAACTGGCAACGGCCCTGGCCAAGCACATGAACGCCAAGGTGGAGTTCGTCGACACCAAGTTCCCGAGCCTGATCCTGGGCCTGAACTCCGCCAAATACGACGCGGTCATTTCCGGCATGTACATCACACCGGAGCGCCAGACTCAGGCCCAAACCATCGCCTATGCCAACACCGGTGCCGCGGTCATGGTGCCCAAGGGCAGCGAGATCAATGCGAAAAAACCTGAAGACCTGTGCGGCTTGAAACTGGGCCTGGAACAGGGCACCACCTGGGTCAAGGAATTCAAGAAGCTCTCCGATGAGTACTGCGTGCCGAACAACAAAGGCGCGATCACCGTCAGCGAGTACCCATCAGCGCCCGAAGTGACCCAGGCCCTGTTGTCCAAGAACATTCAGGCCCAGGTTGAAATCGCTGGCGCTGCAAAAATGATCGCGGAAAAAACCAATGGCCGGGTAGTGATCACCACCGAACACCCGATCTATCAGCAAACCCTGGGTATCTTCGTCAAGAAAGGTAACGACGAAACATTCCAGGCCGTGCAAAAAGCCTTCGAGGAGACCAAAAAGAGCCGTGAGTACGCCGCTATTCTCAAGAAATATGGCTTGGAAGAACCGACTGCCAATTAAGAACGTGTCCTTGTAGTCTGGTCATCTGCCGCCCCTGCACCGGGGCGGCAGATCGAGGTGCCCTATGCAATTCGATTGGTCGTATTTCATCTCCCTGTTCTCCCTGCCGGACTTCTGGAAGGCCTGCGTCACGGTGGTCCAGCTCAGTGCCCTGGCCTGGTTCCTCGGCATGCTGCTGGGCTTTGGCCTGGCCACGGCCAAGTTGTCCGAGTCGCCCTTATTGCGCATTCCCGCGGCGGTCTACATCTGGTTCTTCCGCAGCATCCCGTTGCTGGTGCTGGTGGTCTTCGTCTACAACTTGCCACAATTGTTTCCCGGTAGCGGACCGATACTGTCAAACCCTTTCTACGCAGGCCTGCTTGCCCTGGTGGTCACGGAAGCGGCTTACATGGCGGAGATCCACCGTGGTGGCCTGATCTCCGTGGCCAAGGGCCAGAAGGAAGCAGGCCGCGCGCTGGGTGTCGGCCTGTTCGGCATGCAGCGCTTGATCGTGATCCCCCAGGCTTTCCGTATCTCGCTGCCTACGTTGATCAATGAATACATCACGGTGGTCAAGCTGACGTCGCTGGTCTCGGTCATCTCCCTGACCGAAATCCTCACGGTTGGCCAACGCCTCTATGCCACTAACTTCCTGGTCATGGAAACCTTGGCTGCGGTGGGCGTGTACTACGTGCTGATCGTCACCGTGTTCGGCTATTTCCTGCAGCGTCTGGAGCGCTACCTGGACCTGAACTTCCGCAAGCCGCATACACTCGATGCCGCCGCCGTGGCCAAGCTCAAGGCCTGCGCCGAAGCCTTGCCCGACATTGCGCGTAAAGCCGCGGGCAGCAACGCAACACCAATCCTGCAACTGAAGAACATCCAGAAGAGCTATGGCACGCACCAAGTGCTGATGGGTATCGATCTGAATGTCGAATACGGCCAGGTGATCTCGATCATTGGCCCATCCGGTTCCGGCAAAACTTCACTGATCCGCACGGTCAACGGCCTGGAAAGTATCGATACAGGCGACATTCTGTTGTTCGGTGAAAAATTCATCGAAGCGTCGGACAAACCCAACAGCGCCCGTCTGCGCAAAGGCGTGCGGCACATTGGCATGGTGTTCCAGAACTTCAACCTGTTCCCGCACCGCACCATTCTCGACAACGTCACGCTGGCGCCGCGTTACCACGGCATCCCGGGCGAGCTGAGCGAACACCGTGCTTATGCGCTGCTGGACAAGGTCGGCCTGCTCGCCCACGCCCACAAGTACCCGCACCAGCTCTCCGGAGGACAGCAACAGCGCGTGGCGATCGCTCGTGCTTTGGCCATGGAGCCGGACATCATGCTGTTCGACGAACCGACGTCAGCGCTCGATCCAGAGCTGGTGGGCGATGTGCTGAACGTCATACGCGACCTTGCCAGTGAAGGCATGACCATGATTATCGTCACCCACGAAATGGACTTTGCCATGTCGATATCCGACAGGGTCGTCTTCATGGAGAACGGCAATATCCAACTGGATGCCGCACCTGAAACCATACGCTGCGATGCCGAAGGAGAACGAGTGCGGCGCTTTATGGGAATCAGTGTTCGATCGCCAAACCTGCCTATAACTGCGAATCATGCGTGAGCAGGGTGCTGCAGTAGGCAACCACTTTCTTTGAACTTCCTTCTTTCAGGAAAACACGCATGAATCTTGGAATAGCAGGACGCTGGGCACTGGTGTGCGCGGCCAGCAAAGGCCTGGGTAAAGCCTGCGCACAGACACTCGTCAGCGAAGGCGTGAACGTGGTGATCACCGCCCGAGGCGAACAGACGCTGAATGAAACAGCCCGTCAGCTCAGAGCGATAAATCCTGAAGTGACTGTCATCGCCGTAGCCGGAGACATTTCGACGCCTGAGGGTCGCGCGGCAGCTCTCGTGGCCCATGAGCATTTCGATATTTTGATCAACAACGCTGGAGGCCCTCCTCCCGGGGATTTCCGCGAATGGAACCGCGACGCCTGGCTCAAGGCGCTGGATACCAACATGCTCACCCCTATCGAGTTGATCAAGGCAACGGTAGACGGTATGGCGGCACGTGGATTTGGCCGAATCATCAACATCACGTCGAGTGCCGTGAAGTCCCCTATCGAAAGCCTGGGTCTGTCCAATGGCGCGCGCAGTGGTCTGACGGGATTTATCGCAGGGCTTGCCCGCCAAGAAAACATTGCCAGTCGGAATGTGACGATCAACAACCTGCAACCGGGCTCATTCGACACCGATCGACTGCGTGACAACCTGGTCGCTGCTGCCGAGGAGTCGGGGCAAGACAGTGAGGCATTCCTCGGCGAATGCCGTAGCGAAATTCCTGCTAAACGCTTCGGTTCACCCGAGGAGTTCGGCGCTCTGTGCGCTTTCGTTTGCAGCAGTCATGCGGGCTATCTGACCGGGCAGAACTTGTTGATTGATGGAGGGGCCATTCGCTCCAGCCAATAAATACGGCAGGCGTTGAACCTGGAGCCTTGGAGCATTGCCTTTGGAACCTTCCCCCATCGGCAATCGGTTCATCCCGCGTGTAGAGGCTCCGGCGAGAAGGCCCGGCCTGCTGAGCGCTTTGGAGGTGCCTGCATTTGTTCGGTGTTCTTTGACCATAAGTTCCAGGCGATGAACAGGATAAAGGCAACGCCGAGCCATTTCACCGCGATGAAGACCGACTCAAACTGCAGGGCCAGTGCTGCAAGTCCGAGGGTGGCGACCAGCAGCCCAGGCAAACTGATCTACAGGCCGCGTTGACGTCGAGGTGCGTGGCTAATTCAGGATGAACAGGTCCCCTTCCACATCCGTATCGCCGTGTTTACGACTCTGCGCCGCAGAGTCGTAGAGGATCAGCAGGACCTCCCCAAGCTGCTCGCCCGATTCGAACAAACACATGCCCTCAGCGTGATCATTGCCTTGCCCAAAAGGCACCTCCAGCACCTTCTCCAATTGATCCGTAAAGACCACGCTTTCCTCGTCGGACGCGAAACCGCCGCGCCAGCGGAAGACCGTTACCGGACCATCCTGGTCCATGGTGGGACCCGCCAGGATCAGCAGATCGTCACCGCTAGTGCACAGGTCACGCAAGCCCAGACCATTTAGCGCGAAGAAGTGCTTGCGATAGCGGCGCCCATCCGGACCGATCTTCTTAAGCACCAGCGTGTCAGTCGAGGCGTCGTTCAGCTCAGGTTCTATCTCCAGCAACACAGCCCAGCCGCGAAGAACCGGTCCACGTAGCCCTAGCAGAAGACGCGAGCCAATCACCACCAACCCTTCGATATCGAAGCCGTTGTCTTTACCCGGGATACTCAGGAAGTCGCGTAGTTGAGGATCTTCAGCAATGGCCGTGGTCAGGTCGTTACTGACCTCGTTGCCATGTAGCTGCGCCGCCGTACGTCCATCGGCGTCCACCTTCCTGGCGAGTGCATAGCCGTCGTTCTGCCGGACCACAGGGATGCGGGCCAGCAGAAAGCGATTGCCCTGCGCCTCTACCGTCGATAGGCGCTTGATATTCTTCTGTGCAGGAGTGCCGGCCTCGGCCTTCTTTCGCTTCAGGCTATGGGAGCCCACCAACCAGAGGTAACCACTGTCATGGGTATAGGCCAACCCCTCGATATCGATCTCGGCGTCTTGCTTCGGTAGGGGCAGATCCAAATACTCCAGGAGCTGAAACGATTGGTGCTCATCGCACCTTACGACGTCGCCGGGCGCAGCATCCTGGATTAGCAGGCGTTCCAGGCTCGTGGTTTCGTCGTTCGCCACCCAGAGTGTGTCGTCAATCTGCTGAGCGACCGAAAGGCCATTGCGCAACGACGCAAACGCCGGATCAAAGCTCAACAGCGCAAAATTGCTTCGGTGGCTCATGAGCGGTCTCCTGTCTTTATGGCGCGGCGTGCCGGTTATTCAGAACCGGCTTCTGAGCGTGTTCTTCGTCCAGTGCATGCACTCATCCTGGCCGACCCGTCCACCGCTGATGGCTTAGGTCCCTTCGCTGCAGCTGGTAAGCAACCCGGATTAGTTCCATCAACTCCCAAAATAGCCGACTAACGGTGCCCCCCGTAGGCACAAAGCCTGCAACAACCACCTCGACGAACATTTGACGTCAATCTACCGCCATACGGATTTCCTGATCAGCAGACCCAATTGACACAGCTCAATAGCGTCGGTTCGAGCGCAACTGTGGCCGCAACATTCCCCGCATACAGGATTATTGACATGATCGACCTCGCCACCTGGAATTTAAGCATCCCTGAAGGCAGCCCACCGGCTACCATAGAAACGCCTCGACTGGCGCAAGGCTTCAAGGACCAGTATTTCAGTCCTGAAGCCGCTACCCTTTCCTTCTGGGCACCTGTGACCGGTTCCAGGACGGCCAACGCTATTTACCCGCGCAGCGAGTTGCGGGAAACCTATAGCGATGGGACGCTGCGCAACTGGCAGTATTCAGCGGCGGATAACATTCTGCGGGCGAGTCTGACCGTCAATCAGGTGCCCAGCACCGGCAAGATCGTGATTGGTCAGATTCACAACAAGGACAGCAACAGCCCCATGGTGAAGCTGGAATACCAATACAAAACGTCGACTTCGACGGGAAACATTGTCGTCAAGGTGCGCATGCGCCCCGACGATGAAGAGGGCCAGGTCATTACCATTGCGACGGGGGTGCCGCTCGACTGCAACTTTTCCTACCAGATCCACCTCAGCCCGAAGGGCGCGCTGGGCATCAGCGCAGCAGGATACAACTGGAGAACCACCATCGACCCGAGCTGGAAGACCAAACCACTGTATTTCAAAGCGGGTGCGTATGTGCAGGACAACACCGGCTATCCCACCGAGGGCGGAAAAGTGACGTTCAGGATGCTGGAGATCCAACACAACATTTAGTTGCTTCTTTAGGTCACTACCATTGGCACGCCGATCCGAAGGGTGAAGTCTTTAGTGGATTTCCTCGTCGATCGGCTACCAAGTGGCTGGCTGTCAGTGAACTCAACCGTGCGGGCGGCAGATGCCCTCGAAGCCTTTCAAAACCATTGCGTGCGCATACAGTGGGATACGCTGCTATCGCAGGCGGGTGTCGAAGGTGGCGGCACGCATCCTCACATGGTGCGATCACGTTCACTATCGCAAAGAAGGCGAGCGGGACGAGGAATGCATCAGATTGGTGGCGGAGGCTACCCAGAGAAGATTTATCCTGAATTATGAACGCTCTTTCCTGCGCCCGGTGCTGGATTGAGTTAACTAACCTTAAGGGCGTCGGTCGATTGCACCATTTCGCGATGGGCAGCTTTCGGCTGTGGATTCAACCGGACTGGGGGAAGTTGCAGCATTTTACTCGTGCATAGGTAATTGCCTGCTTTTTACCGTTGTATTTCTTGTGCGCAATCTGCGCAGCTAGAACCAGTTGCCGCCCACAGGTGATGCCAGCCGCTCGACAGAAGTCGCAATTCAATCCCGAGCAATCTTGTCATTTTCCAAGGCTTAGGGCAGGGTCGATACCACTGACATCTCTGCCAAAGGAGTCACCCCATGTCAAAGCTATATCCCAGTATCGATCCTGAGGGGCTGGTCGAGTACTCAGTGGTCTACACCGACCGCTCGCTCAACCACATGTCGCAGTCATTTCAAGGCGTGATGAAGAACATTTCCAGAACCCTGAAACAGGTCTACAACGCCCAGGCTGTTGCGGTGGTCCCGGGCAGCGGCACATACGGCATGGAAGCGGTGGCGCGACAGTTTGCCACCGACCAGCAATGTCTGGTGATACGCAACGGCTGGTTCAGTTATCGCTGGAGCCAGATCCTTGAGATGGGCAACATCCCGGCGGCCACCACGGTGCTGAAAGCCCGACCGGTCGACACCGGTCGCCAGGCTGCCTACGCCCCACCCCCTCTGGACGAAGTGCTGGCGGCCATTCAGGCGCAGAAGCCGCAGATTGTCTTCGCCCCCCACGTTGAAACCTCATCAGGGATTATCCTGCCCGACGAGTACCTGCGGGCCGTCGGCGACGCCGTGCATGCGGTGGGTGGCCTGTTCGTGCTGGACTGCATCGCCTCAGGCACGCTTTGGGTTGATATGCACAAATGCGCAGTCGACCTGCTGATCAGCGCACCGCAGAAAGGCTGGAGCGCCTCCCCTTGCTGCGCCCTGGTGATGCTCAGTTCTTTGGCCCTCGAGCGCATCGAGCAGACGCATAGCAGCAGCTTCGCCTGCGACCTGAAAAAGTGGCTTCAGATCATGCAGGCCTACGAACAGGGCGGACATGCCTACCATGCGACCATGCCCAGCGATTCCCTCGCGCGGTTTAACGAAGTGATGAAAGAGACGCAAGCCTACGGTTTCGAGAAGGTCCGCGGCGAACAACAGGCTCTGGGCGATCGGGTGCGCGCAATGTTGACCGGCAAAGGCATCAAAAGCGTGGCCGCAGCCGGCTTTCAGGCCCCTGGCGTAGTGGTGAGCTACACCGATGATGCCGACATCAAAAGCGGCAAGAAATTTGCCGACCACGGCCTACAGATCGCTGCCGGAGTGCCGTTGCAATGCGACGAGCCGGCCGACTTCCAGACCTTCCGCATCGGTCTGTTCGGACTCGAAAAGCTGCACAATATCGAGCGCACAGTCAGCACCCTCGAGCAGGCACTGGACGAGGTGATGGTTAACTAAGCCCTCATCTTGCCCGCAGCACATACCGAACCTGTGAATTCCAGGAGGGCATCCTGCCCTGGGCACTGCCGGCCCATGGCGCTGATCTTCGACGAATATGACGCTGGTCGTCCGGACGTCGTGTTAGAACCACAAGGGAAAGCCCATGCACGTGTGTTTTTAGGCTGTTAGCGCCACAAAGACGTCGACTACGCGCACCGGGTTGGTATCGCTGACGTAGTCGTCGAGGCTTTCGGAAAGTAAGGTGCCTTGGCCTCGATGTTCACCTTGGATGAAGCGTTTCACTGGCTTCCCCCTGTAAATGAATACGCAAAAATAATAGTACAGAGAGGCAGCCCTTCATTCGCATTTGAGGTGGATGTCTGTATTCGACGTTGAAGCCAAACTGGGAACCACATATCAGGCTCTCTATACTGGCCATCCCTGGATGGTAGTTAGAGCGCAAAATATGCCCGTCACACCCAATCAAAATTCCCCAGTCGTTTTGGTCCTGGCTCAACAAAGCGACTTGGACAATCTTGTAGCCATTCGAATTGAGGCTATGCGCGAAAGTCTGGAGCGTGTTGGGCGATTTGATCCAGTGCGCGCGCGCGAGCGGTTTCTTAGCGGTTTTGAAGCCCACAACACACACTACATCGAGGTATCTGGAGAGAGGGTTGGTTTTGTAGTGGTCAAGCATCACCACAATGAACTCTTGCTCGACCACTTGTATGTGAGACCGAGCGCGCAAGGATCAGGGATAGGCTCTGCTGTTCTCACACAGATTTTCAAAGAGGCGGATGCGGCTGCGCTCCCTATTAAAGTTGGTGCTCTCAAAGAAAGCGCTTCGAATCGCTTTTATACTCGCCATGGCTTCCAATTCGTCGAAAGCAGTGAATTCGATAATTATTATGTTCGTCAGAGCGTTCCGCCGGTTGGCCCAGCTTGCTAGCTGGATGTGATGCACCTCGACGTACGTTTTTACACCCTCTGGGCCAGAAGCAGCCACTATCGGCTCTGTTAAAGTACCTTTCTGAACACAACTCACGGACGGCTTCATGGAGCGATCCCATCCTCGTGGCATTGGTGCAGACGGTTATATCCTCACCGTGTCCAACGTCGAGGTGCAGCCACAGTTTCAGACTTTGCTGGTGGACGTTTGCATGACGCTCGCTCAGTCGGAACCTCTGCTGGACGGGATTTATCTTTATGGCAGCGTCGCTAGAGGCGACGCCGTACCGGGAGTTTCCGACCTGGACCTGACCCTTGTTCTGCACAGCCCTCCTGCGTCGCAGGATCTGGACATGCTCGAGTCAAAAAAGCGCAAGCTGGAAAGTCGGCATACTGAAGTCATAAAGATCGATTTCGACATCGGTAGTCGTTCTGAAGTATTGGCGGCTGAGAATCGATTGAGCTGGGGTTATTGGCTCAAGCATCACTGTCGTTGCTTATGGGGGAATGATCTGGCCAAGCGCTTCGACCGGTTCAAGCCGTCGCGTGATATTGCCATTGCCGTGAATGGTGACTTTGAATCCGTACTGACCCGGTATGCCAATCTTATCGATCAGGCGACCACACCGACGCAATCCCTACGCCTGCAACGCGAAGCCTCGCGCAAACTCATCCGGTCAACTCAAGTGCTTCGCTCTGAACAGGACTTGATGTGGCCGCAAACACTGGAAGAGCATGTCGAGCTGTTTGTTCAGCATCACCCGTGTATGAGAATGCAGATCTCTTTTTTCTTGTCCCAGGCAAAGAACCCATATGCGAAACCAAAAGAGTTTACGACTCACCTCCATGATTTTTTAACCTGGATGGCTTCAGAAACCGGTTAGGTTCCTTCATGGGGTCATGCCGAGAAACGAAAGCATGCAGTTGCCGCACGCGGTATGGCTACTGGGTTGAAAAAGGCGTCGCGCAACTGCGATTTGATGGCTAGCACAACACCAGCCGTTGAGGTGCAATTCATTAAGCCATCAAGAGCGCCCTACGGAACCTGTGACCGGTAGATTTCCCAGCAAGTTGAGCCCGGTACTCTTCACGAAAGCGTCATAGTCCATCGGTTTCTCGATACGGGTTTCAGCGTTGGGTAGTACGTAGGCCCAGGCACGCTTGGACGATGCGTCGTAAACCAGCTTGAACAGGCGGGTCGGCACCCAGACCTTGTTGTCGCCGATGGTGGTGTGGCCAGAGTCAAAGAGCGGGCCGGTAAAGACAAACACATTGCCATCGGCTCGCTTGGCAAATTTTCTGACATCCGCCTCGACCTTGCTCCAGATCTTCCGGTTGTTGGTTGGGTCTTGCGGCACCATGTTCGACAGCGCAAAGGATTGGGCCATTGCATTGGGGCTTGGTGCATCGGCTGCCGGAGATTGATGGCCACGGTCCACGGCCGGATGTTGGCTACGGTAGTCGCTCAACTCTGCCCGCCCACTCTTGGGGATGCGTGGGTCCGGGTAGAACTGGTTGGTGCGTTCCTCCCCTTTGGCATCCTGCAGTTGGGCGGCATTAAGGCGTTCGACCACTACCAGCGGCGTCCTGCTGGTTTGCGAGTACAGCACCGCGAAGTTGTCAGAGCACAGGGCCAAGGGTTTCATGGTTGCAGGCACTGTGGCCATGTTGATCGGTTTCGCAGCCGGGAACAGCTCTGCGCAGCCGTCAAACGATGCCTGTTTCTGTTTGTTTGAATAGAGTTCCAGGGCCGCGTTCTGGCTGATCGAGCCCGAGTGGGACGCTTGTTCCTGATGCTGGGTGGGCGGCTTAAGGAGATCCAGCAGACTGCGGGCTTCTGCCCCGGTCGAGAGCAAAACAAGGGCTGACAGCCCAACTGCAATTTTGCGTAGGTGCATGCTTTTAATCTTCGAATTGAATTGAGGGGTAAACGTACGGCGAGTCCCGATTCACGGAACCAGGTGGAGGCGGTTGCTGATTATCTTGCGGCGAGCATGCTTTCACTGTCCTTGATCAAAATGCCAATGCGGATCCGGTCGGCTCCGAGCAGTACGACCGTTGGCGGTCGTGCGGGATTTATTGACCATGACAAGTCACATAAGTGCTGAGCAGCGTTTACATTCTACTGACTCAAATGAATCAGCAGCCCGCTCGAGCAAGCTCATGACCATTGGGCATGCCTAAGCGGGCTCGTTAACCGGCGCGAAACGTTGTGCGTACTCCTTTGGACTCACCCCCATGCGTCGCACGAAGGCTTTTCTGAGCACGTCGACACTGTGGTAGCCGCATCGGCGCGCAACCTCTTCCATCGACCGCCTTCCCAGCTCTATTTGCCGACAGGCCGCTTCGACCCGGACGTCCTCGACGTACTTCGCAGGCGTTGTCTTGAACTCCCTCTGAAACATGCGAATCAAGGTCCTCACACTGGTGGCGAGCCTGTCTGCAAGTATCTCGACCGAAAGCTCCGAATGTAGATGTTCACTGATCCATACGCATAACTCATCCAGGTTCGAACCTGTCGCATGCTGCGCCTGGAGTGCGACGCTGAACTGTGCCTGGCCGCCTGGACGTCGCAGAAACAGAACCAGATTTTTCGCGATCTCCAAAGCGATGTCGTCACCCAGGTCTTCGCTGACCAATGCGAGCGCAAGATCGATTCCCGCCGAGATGCCTGCCGAGGTGTACAGGTTGCCGTCCTTGACCCAAATCGGGTCGGGATCCACCTGCACGTTGGGATAACGATCGGCCAGGCTGCGCGCCATCCGCCAGTGGGTTGTTGCCTTTCGACCGTCCAAAAGCCCTGTTTCGGCCAAGGCGAAGGCCCCGACACAGATCGAGCACACACGCCTGACATTTTTGGCTCGCGTGCGGATCCACTCGATGGCCGTCTGATCCAGCTGATCCATGGCTTTCCAGCCCGACGTCACGATCAACGTATCGATCGCCTTGTTTTCAAGACGCTCCTGTTCAAGCGTCTTGTGCGCCATGAGTGCGATGCCGGTGCTGCTTTCCAGGTGTTCATTGGCGCCCGCGCAAACGAGCTCAAGTACATAGGGAGCAGAGTCGCCGCGGTGCAGGTTGTTTGCATAGGCGAACACCTCTGCCGGGCCGATCACGTCAAGCGAGTCCACGGGCGGCAAACCCAAGATCACCACTCGTTTTTGCCTCACGCCGACAAAGGAATGGTTTGATTTCGTCGTTATTTTCACAGCGATCTCCCGCATTGGCCTGGCACGGATATTGGCACAAATCATCTTAATATAGTCAATTTTGCCAATTGCAACTATTTAGAATGAACGGCGAGCCCACTTCATCCCCCGGGAGCAAACATGAGTACACCTGTGATCATCGGCGGCTTCAGCGCTCCAGACTCTGAACTCGCTCGCAAGGCCTCCTTCCTCGTCGAACGCGTTCACTCGACAGTGCTCCTGCACCATGTGCATCGCACGTGGTGGTTTGCCGAATTCCTCGGCCAGCAGCGAGGCCTGAAATACGACCGCGAGGCCGTCTATCTCGCCGCATTGCTGCACGACCTGGGTCTGACGTACGAATTTGCAGCCGACCAACGTTTTGAAGTCGACGGCGCCGACGCTGCCAGCCGCTTCCTGCTGGAAAACGGTTACCCGGAATCGAAAGCCGAGCTGGTTTGGGATGCGATCGCACTTCACTCCAGCGCCGGCATCGCCGACCGCAAACAGCCAGAGATCGCCCTGATCTACATGGGCGCCCATGTCGACGTGATGGGATTACGGCTGGAGGAAATCACGCCATCGCTGGTCGAGGATACGCTGGCCCTCTACCCGCGCATTGGAATGAAAGCCGCGTTTACCCAAGCAGTCGCTGAAGTGGCCCGGAAGAAACCTCACACGGCGATTGGCACCGGGCTCGCGGATGTCGGACGTCGTCACGTGCACGGGTTCGATTGCCCGAATGTGTGCGACCTGATTGATCACGCTCCTTTCGATAGCTGACGGCGATACGTGATATCGGCGCGAGCAATGTGTGTTCCTTTACTTTGGAGTATTCACCATGCAGCAACGTAAATACCTCGTCACCGGCGCTACGGGAAAAACCGGCGCCTACACCATTCGCCACCTTCTCGACGGAGGTCATGCGGTTCGGGCTTTTGTGCACCAGGAGGACGAGCGCAGTGCAGCGCTCCAGAGCGAAGGTGCCGAAATATTTGTGGGCGATCTCCTTGAACATGACGACATTATTCGTGCGATGGAGGGGGTCACAGGCGCCTACCTGTGCTATCCCGTGCGTCCTGGCTACATTCAGGCAACTGCCTACTTTGCCGATGCAGCCCGGCGAGCCGGCGTCGAGGTCGTTGTGGAGATGTCGCAGATTTCTGCTCGGGAAGACTCTTTGAGTCACGCCGCGCGCGACCACTGGATTGCGGAACGTGTACTCGACTGGTCGGGCGTACCCACCGTGCACATCCGTCCGACGTTCTTTTCCGAGTGGCTGATCTTTCCGTGGGTGCTTGATCAGATCGTGAAAGAGAACAAGATCACGCTGCCATACGGCACCGGCCGACATGCACCCATCGCCGCTGAAGACCAGGCGCGACTGATCGCCGCCGTTCTCACACAGCCGTCTGGCCATATCGGGAAAACCTATCCGTTGTACGGCCCTGTCGAGCTGAACCATCAAGAGATTGCCGACGAAATCAGCGGCATCACAGGCCGCACCATCACCTACAGCCCTTCGACCCTGGAAGAGTATCGCCAGCATCTGGAGACCTACGATCTGCCGGAGTTTGTGATCCAGCACTTCCTCGCAGTCGCGATCGATTACCAGAACGGAATCTTTAGCGGTGAGGACGGGGTTATTGGCCAAATCACCGGACAAGCGCCTCAAACGGTGGGTGACTTCGTACGCGCAAACCGGCAAGCATTCGAGGTGTGATCACTATGGGCGTATGCGCTTGGTCTTGAAGACATACGCGTACGTCGCTTTTCACTTAGCATCCAATGATTGTCCATTCATTTCCAATGGAGTGCCTGATGAACCCAAAAATCGAGCTGTATGGCGCTCAAACCGGCAACAGTCTGAGGGCTGCGATAGCCTTGGAAGAAGCAGGTATCCCCTACACGGCACGGAGACTGAATCTGCAAGCGAATGAGCAGCGCGACTTGGCGTACCTGGCGCTTAATCCGGCAGGAAAAGTCCCAAACCTGGTCGACCATACGTCGACACCGGCACGGGTCATCAACCAATCAAACGCCATCATTCAGTTCGCTGATGCCAAAGCTCCCGGTCGACTCGCACCGGCGCATCCCGGACCAGAGCGCGACAGGGTGTTTGATCGTTACTTCTTTTTCGTAACGGACGTAATCGGGCCCAGCCATGCGGCATTTTTCCTGCGCCAAGCGGGATTAATCGATGCGGCCACCGTCATCGATCTGCGCGTCATTGAACAACTTGTCTATGCAGAACGGTTTCTTACCGGAGACTTTATGGCCGGAGATCAGTTTTCCATGGCGGACATCTCTGCTTTCACCATTGCGGCATCAATTCGTGACCGGCTGGATTGGGCAGTGCTTTCACGCTTATCACGCTGGTTCGACGCGATCGAAGCCAGGCCCGCAGTACAGCGAGGATTGAAAGCGTTCCAAAATCACTAAGTGCTACCCGGCAGACCTTATTGTGTGGCGAAGGGCCGTGCAGCCGCCCCTCAATCAACGCGGCGCAAGAGCGAGGAACTCGCCCGCACCTGCAACTGCGGCGCAAGGATGATGGACTCTGCGGCCTCGCCCTTGATGCGCTTGAGCAGCAACTCAACCGCATGCCGCCCCATCTGTGCCATCTGCAGGCGCACGCTGGTCAGTGGAACGATGAGTTCATTGGCTAGCGGGATGTCGTTGAAGCCGACGACGGCAATGTCCCTGCCCGGCTGCAACCCTTTGTCGCGGGCGGCGCCCATCAGGCCAATGGCAAGGAAGTCGTTGACCGCGAAAAACGCCTGTGGGCGTGGGTTGAGCCCCAACAGATACTCGCCTTGTTGGTGTCCGGTGTGGCTGTCAAAAGGACCATTGAGGATCCACTCCGGGCGCAGGGCGACGCCTTGCTCACGGTAATAGCGGATGAACCCGCGGGTACGATCAGCCCCGGTGGACGCATGCCGTTCACCCGCCAGGATCGCCACATCGCGACAGCCCAGTTGATACAAATGTTCGGCCGCCAACCAGCCGCCCAATTCGTCGTCGCTGGCCGCCGAGAGGTGTCCTGCAATCTGCCGGCTGACCAGCACGTAGGGAATGTGCTTGCGTGCGAGCAGATCGAGTAGGGGCTGGCTTTCACCCACGTGCGAGTCACCCACGATCAGCCCGGCCACTGAGCGGCGCAAGGCGTGCTCGGCACGTGCCAGTTGGCGCGGCTGCAGGTCGTCGGTATTGGAGACGAACGTGAGGTAGCCGGCCTCCTCCGCCGCGCTGTCGATGCTGTCATAAATGGTCGCCATCACCAGGTCGGTGAGGCGTGGCATGAGTACGCAGATCTCCTGACTTTTGCGCAATTTCAGGTTGGATGCCTGCGTGTTCGGCCGATAATCCAGCTCCTTGGCCAGTGCGCGGATCCGCGCCACCACCTCAGCCGACGCCGCTCGCTCGACCCCGGTCGGATCGCCATTGAGCACCCGCGACACCGTGGAGACGTGCAACCCGAGTGCAGTCGCCATGGACTTCAAGGTGGCGGGGCGAGATTCATTCGGCATGTTTGAGAGTCTTCCACCGTGCATTATTCAGCGCGCGATTCTACCTCAACCGTGCCCTCTTCCCGGAAAATAAACCTTTACCCAAACGATTGACTAAAACTTTTTCCGTATCTACATTTCGCTTACCCAAACGTTTGGGTAACACAATAAAAATACGCCGGACGCGGCCGACTTTTTGACTTCTGCCATCATTTTGAAGAGTCAGATCCCTATGAAGAGCGCAGCTATTCCGTCTTTCCGCTACCAGATTTTCTTCCTGATCATGCTGATGGCACTGCTCAACTACATTGACCGCGGCGCGATTGCCTATGCCTCGGCGAGCATTCTCCCGGAGTACGGTTTCGACAAGGCCGACTGGGGCAAAGTCCTGGGTTACTTCGGTTATGGCTACATCCTCGGGGCGTTGATCGGCGGCATCCTGGCCGACCGCTTTGGCGCCAAGCGCATCTGGCTGATTGCGGGGGCCACCTGGTCGATTTTCGAGATTGCCACCGCATTTGCCGGTGACCTCGGGCTGGCCTTCATGGGAGGCTCGGCCATGGCCGGTTTCGCCACTATCCGCGTGCTGTTCGGCTTTGCCGAAGGCCCGGCCTACTCGGTGATCAACAAAAGCGTGGCCAACTGGGCCACGCCCAAAGAGCGCGGCTTCGTGGTCTCGGTTGGACTGCTCAGCACACCACTGGGCGCGCTGCTCACCGCTCCGGTAGCGGTAGGTCTGCAAACCCTGACTGGCGGCTGGCGCAGCATGTTCGTGGTGCTGGGCGTGGTCAGCCTGGCGCTGCTGATTTTCTTCATGACGCGCTTCACCAACACCCCCGATGAGAACCCGCGGGTGTCCAAGGCCGAGCTCGACTTCCTGCGACGGGAACGCGCCGCGGCAGCCAATGCTTCAACCCCGACCACCAGCGTTGCGCCGGTATGGCATTTCTTCAAGAACAAGGACCTGATACTCAATGCGGTCGGCTACTTCTCGTTCGTGTACGTGACGTTCCTGCTGCTGACCTGGACCCCCAAATACCTGCAGGACGAGTTCCACTACAACCTGTCGTCGCTGTGGTACATGGGCATGATTCCGTGGACCGGCGCCTGCTTCACCGTGCTACTGGGCGGCAAGCTCTCTGACCTGCTGTTGCGCCGCACCGGCAACCTGAAGGTGGCACGCAGCTGGCTGGCCGCGACCTGCCTGCTGTTGACCACGCTCTGTTTCATACTGGTATCGCAGGCCCAGACCGTGTGGGGCGTGATTGCCCTGATGACCCTTGCCAACGCCCTCAACGCGCTGCCCAACTCGGTTTACTGGGCCGTGGTGATCGACACCGCGCCGTCCAACCGGGTCGGTGCCTACAGCGGCATGACCCATTTCATCGCCAACACCGCTTCGTTCATCGCGCCAATGCTGACCGGCTACCTGACCGTGCGTTATGGCTACTCGTCGATGTTCGTGGCAGCGGCGGTAGCCACTGCACTGGGCATGAGCGCGATGCTGATGGTGCGTCCCGGCAGCCGGCAAACCAGCCCTTCCCCTTTAGCCGCAGCAGTTTGATGGAGTTGTTTGTATGAGCCTGGCGAAGCCTGTTCACGTTGGATCTTTTTTTGGTCAATCGGTCATCGCGCTGGCCGAGCGCCTGCGCGCGGGCAGCCTGACGAGCGTCGAGCTGACCCAAGCAGCCCTGGACAACATCGAGCGCCTGAATCCGACCTTGAACGCCTTCGTTCATGTCGATGCACCCGTGGCACTGGCCCAGGCGCGCAAGGCCGACGAGCTGTTTGCCCAGGGGCTGGACCTGGGCCCGCTGCATGGCATACCGGTGGCGGTCAAAGACAATATCGACACGTTCGACCACGTCACCACCTACGGTTCGGCGCATTTCGCAGGCTTCAAGCCGAGCCGCGATGCGCTGTGCGTGCAGCGCCTGCGCGAGGCGGGTGCGGTCATTGTCGGCAAGACCTTGACCCACGAATTCGCCTACGGCCCGACCGGCGACCGCTCGCTGCAAGGCGCGGCACGTAACCCCTGGGATGCCAGTTGCATCACTGGCGGCTCCAGCGCCGGCAGCGCCGCGGCGGTGGCCAGCGGCATGGTGCCACTGGCGCTGGGCACCGACACCGGCGGATCTATCCGGATTCCGGCGGCGTTGTGCGCAGTGGTCGGCTTCAAGCCATCGTTTGCCAGCGTGCCGCTGGAGGGGGTGTTCCCGCTGTCGTCGAGCCTCGACCACGTGGGCCCGATCGCCAACCACGTCGAGGATGCGCGACTACTGTTCGAAGTGGTGGCTGGGCGAGTTTGTGCGCCGATGGCCAGCCCTCGACCGTTGCGGGTTGGCTGGATCACCACCGGCAGCTTCGGCCCAGTCGACGCCGAGCTGGATCGGCAGGTATTCCAGGCGGCGCAGCGGCTATTTGGCGAGGCGCTGCAGGATACTGCTGAACTCGAGCCGTTGGTGGCCGAAATGAAAGACACGCTGCTGGTGCTGCAACGCGCCGAGGCCTTCGATGTGCATGCCGAACGCATGCAGGATGCACCGCACACGTTCGAGCAGGAGGTGCGCGAGCGCCTCGAATTGTCGCGTGAAGTCAGGGGCTGGCAATACATCCGCGCACAAGCCAGCCAAGCACGGCTCAAGGAGGCGATGGCGCGCTTGTTCGAGCGCTATGACTTTCTTGTCTCGCCCAGCGTGCCGATTACCGCGACAGCGGTCGATGCGCGCGAGGTTCGGGTTGGTGAGCAGGACATCGATGTGCGCGCCGCGTTGCTCAGCCATACCAGTGCCTGGAATCTCACCGGGCTGCCTGCGATCAGCCTGCCGGTGGGACTGTTGAGGGGACTGCCTGTGGGGCTGCAGGTGATTGGCGCCGCGGGAGAGGATGATCGTTTGTTGCGGGTGATGGCGCAGCGATTCGTGCGGGACTAGGTAACCGCCTCGGACTTCATCGCCTCAACCACATAATTGAGCCAACCGCTGGCGGTGCTGGGGCGATAAACCAGCACCACCTGTTGGGTGCAGGAGAACGGGTTGTCAGTCAGATCGAGCCGTAACAGCTGAAGTTCGGCCAGCGCATAGTCCGGTAGATAGGCCAGAGCCAAACCCGCGCGTACAAGGCCATCAACCAAAAGAAGGTCATCGCTGCGGTAACGGATGATGCGCGGTTGCTGATCGTCACGCCAGCCGTCGGTGGCCGGCCCACCTTGCAGCCCGCGAAACGGCGGCTGTGCAGGTACCACGAAGGGGTATTTCAGAACCTCGGTCACCGTGGCGCATGGGCCGTTGCCTGCGAGGGTGAGCGGGTGGTTTGCGCCGACGGCCACTTCAAAGCGGGTCAGTCCGATGTTCAGTGCGATATGGCGCGGGTCGAGAGCCCCTAGCGCTGCCGTGGTCACCAGTGCCAGATCCGCCTCACCGCGGGCCAAGGCACTGAGCGCTTCGTCTTCCTTCTCGTTGCCGAAAGCCACTTGAGCACCGGGAAAGCGTTCGCCGATCAAACTGGCTATGCGCCGTCCCCAATTCAACTGCAACAGCGCCGGCCCGGAGATCCGGCAGTGGAAACTACCGCGAGTCCCCAGAAACTCACTACGCATCTGATCGGCATTGGCCATCAGCGCTGCAGCCCGATCAAGCAATCGCGCGCCGTCGGCATTCAAGCGCAGATTGCGCCCTTGGCGGTCGAACAGCGTGGTCTGCAAGGCTTGTTCCAGTCTCTTCAGCCCCTTGGACAGAGTACTCGGGCTCAGGTGCAGTTCCGAAGCGGCATCGGACAGGTTTTGGTGGCGCGCAAGGGCCAGGAATTGGCGCAGGGTCGCTAGATCGAATGTTTCCATTTGTTCAATAATTGTTGAATATTCGTGGATTGAAAAGCAAGTTTGATGACGGAGAATAGCGAACGTTTTTTGCCTCGGCAAGGAGAGGCGATGCTTGGTCCGATACGCATAATCCACTTTGTCCCGACCTGCGGTAAGGAGTTTGCTATGCACGCTTTGGAGTTCGTATTGGCTATTTTTGGGAACGCCACATGAAGAAGATCGCTTGCATTCAGCATCTGGCAGAAGAAGGCCCTGGCGCCCTGGCCGATTGGGCTCTGGGTCGTGATGTCGCCATCGAACTGTTTCGCGGTGATCTAGGGCTGTTGCCGACGCACGAAGACTACGATGCCTACGTGTTGTTGGGAGGTCCATTCAATGTGGTAGGGGCGGATTGCCCACCTTGGCTGGAGCAAGAAAAGGTCTGGCTTGGCAACTTGCTGCGCAAGGCCAAGCCGGTGCTCGGTATCTGCCTGGGCGGGCAACTGCTCGCTGATCGGCTCGGGGCGCAGGTTGCCCCCATCGACCACCCTGAGGGGGGATGGTGCGAGGTAGAGTTCATAGGGGATGGTGAGAATGGCGGGCATTACATGCAGGTGCTGCAGTGGCACGAACGCGGTTTTGCGCTGCCGGCTGGGGCCAGGCATCTGGCCAGGGGATCAGACTGGGAGAATCAGGCTTACTCTGTCGGCGATGGGATGATTGGACTGCAGTTTCACCCGGAATGGACGCCGCAGATTGTGAATGCACTCAACCGCCGTTTTGCTGCCGAGTCGCCACTACCTATGCCCTCAACTTCGGATGAAGCCTGTTACGCCCGTATGCATCAGTGGTTCTTCGGATTACTCGATCGTTGGTCGGCGTCATGGTCGAAGTGAGGGGGGACACCACTGAGTCGATGAAGACAGGTGGATAACCAAACGCGACGCGTAACACAGGGAATATCTATGCATAAGGTTGCGCAATGTTACTTCGGCGTATGGAAGCGGCGTTTGATCCAGTACCGCTCAGGGCGTTCGGACAGCGAAACGGCCGTGTATTGGCTACAGACACCGCGACTGTTTGCCGACCTGCGAATCCCCTCCAATCCGCTCCCAAGTCTGGCGCTCGAAGATCTCAGCCACTCTCATCATCTGGCGATGTGTGAACAGAAAGGTTTCGCCGGGGTGACCCAGATAGACGCCGACATTTGCCAATGGCATCGCAAAATGGACTATCAGCCGGCCAGTGGGGCTGAAGACATTGGTCGCATGCACTTTGAAACCAGTGAGTGCCTGATCGAAACCGCTCTGGACGAAAGTTACTACGAAATTTGGGATCGCTTGCCCGACTCCCTCGTCGCTTGTCGTGGCCAATGGTTGCAAGCGATGAATGAACCATCGCGTCAGGGCTGTCTGCTATTGGCCGGGGACTATTTTCTGTTCGCCGCCAGCCGTCCCACACCGCTGACACCGGGCCCTCATTTGCGCGAAACGTTCAGCCAACCCGAAAGCTCAATAAACCCTGTTTCCCTGTTCGCCTGCGAACTGTCTTTTGGCCGGCATCACGCCGGAGAAACTCCATGGAAAATCGAGTGCTCAACGCTCCCCGCCAAAACTGGCCAATGCCTGCTGCCATCATCGGTGGACCCGTTTGCCCCGGATATTTTCACCAATGAAGCCGTCATGTCTTCACTCGGCACATTCATTCCAGCTGGCGGTTGGCGCTGTGTGCCCGATCCGTGACAGCCCCACCGTCGTAAATCAGCATAGCGAAATCTCCTTGAAATCGTTGGTCCTGGCGCCCCGCGAGATGCCGCCAGGAGGGGGCATCAGTGCTGTTGCACAAAATCCAGAATCAATCGGTTGACCTGCTCGGCCGCTTCCATCTGCACCATGTGCGCCTGACCTGGCAGGACCTCGACCTGGGCCTTCAGCCCGGCGCTGTGGCTCACCGGAATAATCGCGTCGTCACTGCCCCAGATCAGCAACGCTGGCAGCCCGCCGTCCTGCACCACGCCGCGCAGATCGAGCTGTTGCCGTCCTTCTTTGAACAAGCCTGAAACCAGCAGGCGCAGGGCCGCGCCCACTCCTTCCAGGCGCTTGTACTTGAGCATGTCTTCGAGCATCTGCCGGTTGACCAGCTCGGGGTTTTCCAGCCGTCACCCAACTGGTGCTCGACTTCGGTGAACACCGCAGTGCTCCAGAAGTAATCGCGGTTCCAGTCCGCGCCGTAGAAATTCTTGCGCGAAACATCCGGCAGCGACATGGCGGCTTCACCAGCAACGTTGGTGTAGCGATAGGCAGGCAGGGAGCGCTGGGCGCCTTGGATATCGGTATTCTGATTGCTTGCACCGAGGGTCCAGACGGTGTCTGGCGTCAGGTCTATGTCGACGACGCCATAGATCTGGTTCGACTCGCGTTTACCGCCACCGTCGTAGTAGAAACCTTGCTTGCGATCGCTGAGCACAAGGCGTCCACGCACGTTGCCGCTGTCGGTCAACGGGCCGGTGACGTCGACCATGCCTCGATAGTCGTCCCAGGAGCCGGCACTGATTTCAGCCGATACCGCCGCCTCGGCCAACGGGCGTTTGCGCACCAGGTTGATACTGCCGCCGGGGCCGCCGGCGCCTGTCAGGCTGCCGGACGGTCCCTTGAGCACTTCGACGCGGTCATACATCGTCAGATCAGGTGAAAGGAAAATCCGGTTGTCCATGGTGGTCGGCGTGCCGTCCAGCTGCAACGAGGTGATCTCGAAGCCACGGGAGAAAAAACTCAAGCGGCTGGCGTCGATACGCTGCACGGTGACACCGCCGACCTTGCCCAGGGCATCCTCGAGGGTATAGAGGTTCTGCTTCTGGATACGTTCCTGGCCGATCACGTTGATGGTCTGCGGCACTTCGCGAAGACGCAACGGTACCTTGGTCCCCACCGACACGGTTGGCGCCTCGGTCTGCATACCCACAATCGACTGCTCGGGCAGCGTCATGGTGCTCGTTGTTTCGGTTGGCGCCTGCCCGGCTTCATTCTCTTGCGCCCATGGCCTACTTGCGCAACTTGTGACTGGAACAGGTGCACCTTGAACTGAGCGATTAGCGTACTCGAGGCCCCCCAACTGATGGCGCTAATGAGCTAAAAGTCCTTTTTTCGTCTGTCGCCCGCGCAAAAAAGGCGCCACTCAATGAGTGGCGATTTTTCTATATTTGGAGCGGGAAACGAGACTCGCATCTAGCGTCCGACCCATTGAAATCCAAGGGGTTTCTTTTATTCCAGAAACAGGAATGGACTCAATACCGGACTTGCTTGAGGGGTGCTTTGAGCGCGAAACGCCATTTTTATGGCGCCACTGGGTTGTTTCCAATGAAAATTCTCGAAACAACTCTTGGACAATTCAAAAAATTGACGGTATCATTTTGATATCGCCCCTGTTGTCGACTTGCTTAACCGACACGACAAGCAGCGGATAAGCTTCGAAACCGTGGTTGCACCTGCCTGTACGTTGCGCTGCTTGTGGCAATCATTGCGTACCGGGCCCGTATCGAAATGCACAGACCAGCAACTTGATTTGCCGTCGAACAAACACTCGATGATTGTACGCCGCGAGTCCCGGCTTTACGGGAACCCGAGGCTCTGCCGTGGATGGTTCAAGAAGTCACACGAGCCAGACACCGAATGCCGCGGATTGTTTTCGCATCCGAATATGGCAAATGGCACATGAACGGGTCTGCCCCGTCCAGCAGCAAGGATGATTCAGATCATGTCAGGCGCAAGGTTCATCCCTGAACGTTTTTTCGAGGTATTCCGGCCAGATGGCAGCTCCTTTGCAGCGGCCGTTGCACACCCGGTTCACAGGTAAGAAGGCGGTAGAGGATCGTTTTTTGCATAGGGCTCGCGGCCCGGTTGGTTTAAGGTATTTTTCTGGTACGCAGAGGTCAGTTTGAGTCATGTCAGCTTAGGCATCCGGCATTTGCAGGATGAGCAAGTGTTATTGCGTCAAGGCGGCCTGTACTGGGTCTCCGTCGACCTGAACAGCGATGCCGAGACGCTTGCGCTTCAGTTCCTGAGCGCCTTGCCACAAGCCCAGCCAACCACACTGGTATGCGGCGGATGCGATCCCCGGACCCTGCTGGAAAACCTCGACGGCGAGTTTGGCCCGGAGCGCCTGCGGCTCTTCGAAGTAGCCGACGATGATCTCGGGATGGCCCTGAAATCCTGGGTGTCCGAGTTGCATCGCAGCGTCAGGACCCGAGGCAGTCAAATCCTCCTGCTATTACCGGCCCTGGCCTGGCGGCGCTTCGACGCCCGGTCTCTGCAGCAATGGTGCGAAGAAGTGCGCCAGTGGTTACGCCAGCGTCGCTGCACGCTGGTGGTGCTGTGCCACGGCCAGGAACCAGCGGTGCATGCCGAACTGGTGGGCCTCAACGAAGAGTTGTCGGGGTTGGCGCAGTTGTATCGGCGTGATGGCAGCATCCGTTATCAGCTGCACTTCTGGCACAACGAGCTGGGCGTGTGTACCGCCCAAGAATTCGAACTGGAGCAGGCCGACGGCGTTCTTGGCCTGAGCCAGGCGCAACGTGGCAGCCCTCAAGCCATCCGCACCGATGACCGGCGCGTCTACCTGACCCAGCGCAGCGTACTCGAAGGCGCACCGCCGCTGTCCCAGCAATGGCGACTGTTCGAGGGGCGTGACGAGTTGCTGCTGCACGCCCTCAAGATGCGAGCCGCTAGCGTGATCGTGGCCATCGAAGGCAACGACCAGGTCGAAGACCTTGCCCGTCAGTTGCACAAATTGCGCAATCAGTGCGGCTCGGCACTGAAAATCATCGTTCGCGAAATGGAGCCCTGCCTGCGCTACCGCGACGAGCGTCTGCTGCTGGCCTGCGGCGCCAATCTGATCGTGCCGCTGAAGGCCTCGCTGGCGCACTTTCTAAGCCTGACCGATAGCGTGCAGGGGCAGCTCTGGCATTACCGCAGCGACATTGATTTCCAGACCCTGTACGACCGCATGCACCCCCCTCATGTTCGCGGGCTGCTGACACCGAGCACGTTCATCGCAACCCTGGATCAGGTGTACAGCGGCGCCTCGGGCGAGATCAGCCACCAGTTGCTGAAACTGCAGCCACGTGGCGGGCTCCAGGTCGAGCAATACCTGAGTCAGATCAATCTGCGCCGTTATGGCGACATCGCTTGCGTGCTGGACGGCACCTTCTATCTGTTTCTGTTCGCCTGCCGCGCCGATGGCCTGGAGCCGGCACTGGGCAATATATGCCGCCTGCCATGGGCCGATATTTTCAGCGCCTGCGAGTCGTTGTCGTCGGTGGATCGCTTGCCGCGCAAGGGCTTTATCGAGGCGACCGAATTGCCCGAGACCTTCCGGTTGGCGGATGAACGGGTCATCGACAACCTGTCGCAGTCCGTCGGGTTGACCGGCTTTACGCCACACCGCATCACCCTTTCGCTCACGGAACCTTGCGCATGATGTATTCCGATCTGCTGCAGGTGATTGCCGCCAGCAGTCTGCTGACGCTGGCGCTGGCGCTGCTGCTGAGCCATTTCGGTCAGCGTATCAGGCACGGGCTTGAGCGTTACTTGCGCCCGCGTTACTTGAAATCCCGTGGCGTACGTCGGCGTACGACCCCGCAACCTGCCCAAAGTGAGTCCCATGAGCCGTCTTGAAATCCCCGTCATCGCGCAACCTGCGTGGAGCTGGCCGGGTCTGGGCCTGTGGAACCTGTACTTCCTGATCAAGTTGCTGTTGTTCTGGGGCGGTTACCTCAACCTGCAGATCCTGCCCAATCTGGTGTTCGCTGCCGTCTTGCTGGTGCCGTTGCGCAATCGCCATGCGAGCCTTCTGCGTTGGCTTATCGCCGTGCCGCTGGGGGTGGCTCTGTTTTATCAGGACTCTTGGTTACCGCCGTTCAGCCGCCTGTTGGACCAACCCGGCGTACTGAACTTCACCGGTGAATACCTACTGGAGCTGGCCGGTCGTTTCATCGACTGGAACCTCTGCGGGCTGCTGCTGATCGTGGTGGTGGCCTACCTGTTCGTCAGCCAGTGGCTGCGCCTGACCACACTGACCCTGGGCTGGCTGGCGTTGCTGGGCAGCGCCAACCTGCTGGCGTTGCAAGCGCCCGCGCAACAGGCTGCGAACCCCGGCACGGCTTCTGCCAGCGCAGTGGTCAGCAACGCCGAGCCCGACAGCGCGACGCTGGACGACTACCTGCAGAAGTTCTATGACACCGAGGCCGGCCGGCGCGTCGAGTTCAAACCCTCGACCTCGGCGGCCCAGCCGTTCGATCTGCTGTTGATCAATATCTGCTCCATGGCCTGGGACGACCTGGACGCCGTGGGCCTGCGGGACAACCCGCTGTTGCAGCAGATGGATGTGGTGTTCGACAACTTCAACTCGGCCACCGCCTACAGCGGCCCGGCGGCGATACGCCTATTGCGCGCCAGCTGTGGTCAGCAACCGCACAACAAGCTCTACGGCGTGGCGCCGGAACAATGCCTGCTGATGGACGATCTGCGCAAGCTCGGGTTTGCCAGCGAAGTGATGCTCAACCACACCGGGCAGTTCGAAGGCTTCCTCGATGAAGTCCGCAGCCAAGGGGCTCTGCCCAATCCGGCGGTGAACGCCTCGAACCTGTCGCGGGCGCTGGTGGGCTTCGACGGCTCGCCGATCTGGCGCGACCGGGAAGTCCTGGACAAGTGGTGGCAGCACCGCGAGAACAACCAGGATTCGCGCGTGGCACTGTTCTACAACACCACCACGCTGCACGACGGCAACCGAGCGCTGACCGCCGACGGCGGCACCAAGAGCGCCGAGTACAAACCTCGTGCCCAGGCCCTGATCGACGACCTGACGGCCTTTATCAAGGAGCTCGAGCGCAGCGGTCGACGCGTGGCCGTGGTGATAGTGCCCGAGCACGGCGCGGCGCTGCATGGCGACCGCATGCAGATCTCCGGCATGCGCGAGATTCCGAGCCCGTCGATCACTCACGTGCCGGTGGGCATCAAGCTGATCGGCATGGGTTCCGCGGCGAATTCAGCGCCGCTGCATGTCAGCGCACCCAGCAGTTACCTGGCCTTGTCCGAAATCATCGCCCGCTTGTATGCCGCCGCTCCTCAGGCCGAGGGCCAGGGGCTGGACTGGCAGGCGCTGTTGAGCGATCTGCCGCAGACCCCTGCGGTGTCCGAGAACTCCGGCACCGTGGTACTCGACTACGCCGGCAAGCCCTATGTCCGGATCAAGGAGAAAGGTGCATGGCTACCTTACCCTCAGCGCTTCAAATGAGTGCCTTGGTGCATGCCCGTAACGGGCGAGCCGATGACATCGCCCGACTGAAGCTTGAGCTGGAGCTGCCGGACCTTGAGTACGTGGACATTTCCGCCGAACTGGAACTGCTCCGCGCCTTGCAGCGCTGGCCGCTATTGGCCGAGCTCGAAGAGGCACTGCCGCTGGAAACACAACTGAAGACCCCACAGGAGGTGAGGACGTGAGATCGCTGAGTCTGCGCGGGTTGCGTGGAGGTGTCGGCAGCAGTTCCCTGCTGGCGGGGATAGGCTACGCCCTGCACAGCCTGGGCGAGCGGGTGCTGGTGGTGGACATGTGCCCGGAAAACCTGCTGCGCCTGTACTTCAACCTGGCGACCGTGGAAAGTTGCGGCTGGGCCCGCGGCATGCTCGATGGCGAGAATTGGTACAACCAGGCCTGGAGCCTGGCGCCAAATCTGAGTTTGCTGCCCTATGGCCGCCTCGACCGTGACGAACAACTTGAAATGGAACGCCGCCTGGCGAAGGACCACACCCTGTGGGTCAGGCGTCAAGCCAGCCTGGCCGAACACTACGACTGGGTACTGTTCGATGTGCCACAGCGCCTGGTCGGGCACGGCAACACCGGCCCCTGTCATTTCCCTATCCAGGTCGCCGAAGCGGACGCGGCCTGCCATGTGCTGCTGCAACAGCAAGAGACGGTGAGCGGTCCGCTGCTGGTCAATCGTTTCGATCCCGGTAGCCAGTTGCAACGCGATCTGATGCTTATCTGGCGCAAGAACCACGCCGATCGGTTGCTGCCCCTGACCGTGCACAACGATGAGGCGATGCGCGAGTCGCTCGCGTTCAAGACCCCGGTCGGGCTGTATGCGCCGGGCAGTCTGGCGGCCCAGGACGTGCTGAGCCTGGCGACCTGGTGCCTGGCTCGCCGCCGGGAGACGGCATGATTGCTCGCTGGTTTCCCTACACCCACCTGCGTCGCGAGTACGACACCCCCCCTCTGACCGGGCTCTGGCTGGCCTCGCTCAATGCTCTGGCCTGGCTGTTCCTGCGCCTGGAGGCGCCGGGCTGGCAGCAGTTGCGCGAGCAGCGCCAGCGCTGGTATCCGCAGTTGGCGAACAAGCCACCGAGCCTGGGTGATCCGCTGCGTTTGCTGGTGCAAAGCGTCTGGTTGCTGCTGGTGCAGCCGCTGCGGCCACGCCGCCCGCTGAGCTGGCCGCGCTGGATGCGCTTCGTGCAGCTGCGGCAACGCCTGCTCGGCATGCGCTTGGGCCCCTTGCTCGAAGCCTTGCCGCGCCATGTCCAGCAAAGCCGGCGAGTACGGCAGAGCCAGATCTGGTGGAAAGGCCTGGAGCCTCGCTGTCAGCGCTGGCTGAACATCGGTGTGGGCGTGGTAGCGGTGGTGCTGATGTTGGTGTGCATCACCGAACCCTTCGGCTACATCGCCCAACTGGTGTTCGTGATTCTGCTCTGGGCGCTGGCCATGTTGGTGCGGCGCATCCCGGGGCGCTTCCCGACGCTGTTGATGATCGTCCTGTCGACCATCGTGTCCTGCCGCTATCTGTGGTGGCGCTACACCTCGACCCTAAACTGGAACAACCCGCTGGACCTGACCTTCGGCCTGTTGCTGCTGGCGGCCGAAACCTACGCCTGGGTGGTGTTGATCCTGGGCTATATCCAGACCTGCTGGCCGCTGGGGCGCCAGCCGGCGCAGATGCCTCGCGATACCCGGCTGTGGCCCACCGTCGATCTGCTGATCCCGACCTACAACGAGGACCTCTCGGTGGTCCGCGGCACGGTCTACGCCGCCCTGGGCATCGACTGGCCGCAGGACAAGCTGCGCATCTACATTCTCGATGACGGTAAGCGCGAGAGCTTCCGCCAGTTCGCTGCCGACGTCGGCGTCGGCTACATCACTCGCGCCGATAACCAGCATGCCAAGGCCGGCAACCTCAACCATGCGTTGAGCCGTATCGATGGCGAACTGGTGGCAATTTTCGACTGCGACCACATCCCTGTGCGCTCCTTCTTGCAGCTCACTGTGGGCTGGTTCCTGCGCGATCCGAAGCTGGCCCTGGTGCAGACCCCGCACCACTTCCTGTCTCCCGACCCGTTTGAGCGCAACCTGAACATGTTCCGTCGCCGGCCCAACGAGGGCGAACTGTTCTACGGCCTGGTGCAGGACGGCAACGATACGTGGAACGCGGCGTTCTTCTGCGGTTCCTGTGCGGTATTGCGTCGCGCCGCGCTGGACGAGATCGGCGGCTTCGCGGTCGAAACCGTGACCGAGGACGCCCATACCGCGCTGCGCCTGCACCGGCGCGGCTGGAACTCGGCCTACGTGCGCATTCCCCAGGCTGCCGGGCTGGCGACCGAAAGCCTGTCGGCGCATATCGGCCAGCGGATTCGCTGGGCCCGCGGCATGGCGCAGATTTTCCGCACCGACAACCCCTTGCTGGGCAAGGGCCTGACGATCTTCCAGCGGGTCTGTTATGCCAACGCGATGCTGCACTTCCTGGCCGGTCTGCCGCGGCTGTTGTTTCTCACCGCACCGCTGGCCTTCCTGTTTCTGCACGCCTACATCATCTACGCCCCAGCATTGATGATCCTGTTGTACGTGCTGCCGCACATGATCCATGCCAGCCTGACCAACTCGCGGATGCAGGGCAGTTTTCGCCAGACGTTCTGGGGGGAGGTCTACGAAACGGTACTGGCCTGGTACATCGCCCGACCCACCACTGTGGCGCTGTTCAACCCCCGGAAAGGCAAGTTCAACGTCACGGCCAAAGGCGGCCTGATGGAGCACAACCAGTTCGACTGGAAGATCGCCCAGCCCTATCTGGTGCTCTCGGCCCTGAACATGGCGGGCCTGGGTTTCGCCTTCTGGCGCTTGTTCACTGGCCCGGCGACCGAGCTCGGCACGGTGCTGGTGAGCACTCTCTGGGTGGTCTACAACCTGCTGATCATCGGTGCCGCGGTGGC
This sequence comes from Pseudomonas sp. GL-B-26, assembly GCF_019947405.1. Taxonomy (NCBI): domain Bacteria; kingdom Pseudomonadati; phylum Pseudomonadota; class Gammaproteobacteria; order Pseudomonadales; family Pseudomonadaceae; genus Pseudomonas; species Pseudomonas sp. GL-B-26. The sequence goes on from NZ_JAGYGJ010000005.1 coordinate 141,296, forward strand.
GATTGCCGCTGAAGTGCGGCAGGTACGCCAGACCCACAGGGTGCAGTCCAGGCTGCCGGCGGCCGTGCGTCTGGATAACGGTCGCTTCTACTCCGGCATGCTGGTGGACTACTCCGACGGCGGCGCCGGGTTCCAGGTGGATGTGCCGCTGTCGCTGCCGGTGGGCGGTCGCGTTTCTCTGCTGATGCAGCGTGGGCAGCGCGAGTTCCTGTTTCCCGGCGTGGTCTGCCGTAGCCAGAAGAACTTCGTGGGCATCAGCTTCACCCAGCTCACGGAGCAACAGAAGATCGATTTCGTGCAGTGCACCTTCGCCCGGGCCGACGCCTGGCTGAACTGGGGCGAAGACTTCGCACAGGACCGGCCACTGCACAGTTTCCTGGACATTCTCAAGCTGGGCGCCAAGGGTTACTACCGGCTCTACGAATACCTGCCGGCCTGGACCCACGTGGTGTTCGGTCCGGTCCTGCGCCTGCTGGCCTGGCTGGGCAGTTACCTGCCGCGCATGCCCCTGGCGTCTTCCCCCTCCTCCTCTTCTTCTATAACGGTGAACGCATCATGAGCCGCTATTTCAGCAAATCTCTATTTGCCAGCCTGGCGCTCCTGGCCGTCGCCTGCGCGCAGGCCGCCCCGGCGCCTGTCACTCTCCCGCCGGCGCAGGAGCAGAAAGCCCCGAACTGGGCCACCGCGCGCACCTTCGAACAGCTGGGGCGTTCGGCCGACAGCCTGTTGCTGGGAATCCACAACAGCGATCAGATCGAATTCACCCTGCGGCGCGACCGTATCGCCAGCGATGCCAGGCTTAAGCTGGAGTACACCCCGTCTCCGGCGCTGCTGCCGACGCTCTCGCATATGCGGGTCTACCTGAATGACACCCTGATGAGCGTGGTGCCCATCGAGAAAGAACAACTGGGGCGCAAGACCACGCAGCAGATCGCCCTGGATCCCCGACTGGTCACCGATTTCAACCGCGTTCGTCTGGAATTCGTCGGCCATTACACCGACATTTGCGAAGACCCGGCCAACAGCGCCTTGTGGGTCAACGTCAGCCGCGCCAGCCAGGTTTCCCTGCAGGAACAGGCACTGGCGACCCAGAACGATCTGGCGTTCTTCCCGAGGCCATTCTTCGACGCACTGGGCTATGGCAAGCCGGTCATCAACCTGCTGTTCGCCGACTCCCCGACCGTAGGCGAACAGCGCGCCGCCGGCATCCTGGCCTCTTATTTCGGCAGCCTGGCGGGTTGGCGCGGCGCCCAGTTCCCGGTGCTGTTCGATCAACTTCCGGCGAGCCAGGACCAGGACACCCTCAACCCTTCGGTGGTGTTCGCCACCAACGATCATCGGCCACAGTTCCTCGCGGACCTGGAGAAGTTCCCACTGGTGCAGGCGCCGGTGGTGCAGCTGATCGACAACCCCAACAACCGCTACAGTAAAGTGCTGCTGGTGATGGGGCGCAATGACGCTGACCTGGCGGTGGCCGCCCGTGCCCTGGCCTTGGGCGGCGAGCTGTTCCGCAGCTCGCGGGTGACGGTGGAAAACGTCCAGCAGTTGCAGCCACGCAAGCCCTACGACGCCCCCAACTGGATGCGTACCGATCGCCCGGTGCGCTTCGCCGAACTGCTCAAGTACCCCGAGCAGTTGCAGGTCAGCGGCCTTCTGCCGCGGCCGATCATCCTCGACATCAACCTGCCGCCCGACCTGTTCGTCTGGCGTAACCAGGGCATCCCGCTGCAGACCAAGTACCGCTACACGCCGCCGTCGACCAACGACGAGTCGCGCCTGAACATCAGCCTAAACAACCAGTTCATCACCAGCCTGCCGCTGCTGCGCAACACCAACAGCCGTCTGGAGGAACTGCGCCTGGCGGTGCTGTCCAGCGAGTCGGCGAACACCAGCGACCACCTCTTGGTACCGGCGCTGAAAATCGGCGATCGAAACAGCATCCGCTTCGATTTCAGTTTCGCCAGCACCTTCGGTAGCTCCCAGCGCGACCGTTGCCAGACCTCCCTGCCGGTAGACACCCGGGCTCTGATCGACGATGAGTCGACCATCGACCTGTCGGGCTATCACCATTACATCGCCATGCCGGACCTGCGCGCTTTCGCTCGCAGCGGCTTCCCGTTCAGCCGCATGGCCGACCTGTCGGAGACCCTGGTGGTGGTGCCGGCCAATCCGACCGCCACCCAGCTCAGTACCTTGTTCGAGGCGGTCGCCAAGATCTCCTCGCAAACCGGCTTCCCGGCGCTGGCCCTGAACCTGAGCGACAACTGGGATGACGCCAGGAAAGCCGACGTCGACCTGCTGGTGCTGGGCGCCCTGCCCGCGGACCTGCGGGATCAGCCGGACCTCAACCTGTGGCTCGACCACACCCTCGACTCCCTGATACAGGCATCGAATGCCGCCGCCGGTCAGGCTTCGGCCCGGGCCGGGCAGATCAACGATGAGCGCAACCTGGGAGCCAACCGGATCGAAGTGTCGGCCAAGGCCCCGATGGCGGCGATCGTCGGTATGCAGTCGCCCTTCCATAGCCAGCGCAGCATTGTCGCGCTGCTGGCCACCAACGCCCCCGATTATCAGATGCTGCGCGAAACCCTGAGCGATAACGGGAAAGTCGACGCCGTGTCCGGTTCCGTGGCCATGATCCGCAGCAGCGGCGTGAACAGCCAGCTGGTCGGCGAGCAGTACTTTGTCGGCTACTTGCCATGGTGGCTGATGCTCTGGTTCCAGCTCTCGGAACATCCAGTACTGCTGGCTGGCATGGCGGTCCTGAGTGTGCTGCTGACCGCCTTCCTGCTGTGGCGCGCCTTGCGCTGGGCCGTACGTCGTCGGCTGGCGAACGAGGAGTAAGGGATGAAAGCCGCCGTCGCATGGGCGTTGGCCCTGAGCCTGCCGGGTCTGGCGACTGCCGCCGAGTGCACCTGGCCGGCCTGGGAGAGCTACAAGAAGGCGATGGTGAGCCCCGATGGACGGGTGATCGATCACTCGTTGCAGCAGCAGATCACCACCTCGGAAGGCCAGAGCTACGGAATGTTCTTTGCCCTGCTGGGCAATGACCGTGACAGCTTCGCCAAGCTGCTGAACTGGACCCGGAACAACCTCGCCGGCGGCGACCTGAACCGCCAGCTGCCCGCTTGGCAGTGGGGCCTGAGCAAGGAGGGTCGCTGGCAGGTGCTGGATCCGAACAACGCCAGCGATGCCGACCTGTGGATGGCCTACAGCCTGCTGGAGGCCGGTCGCCTCTGGAAGCGGCCGGATTATGAAACCCTTGGCCGCAACATGCTCTGGCGCAGCGCCGCGCAAACCCTGCGCCCGTTGCCCGGGCTGGGCCTGATGCTGTTGCCGGGGGATGTCGGCTTCGAATCCGCTGATGGCTGGAGGCTCAACCCCAGCTACCTGCCGCCACAACTGCTGGCGCGTTTTGCCCAGGTCGCACCCGTGTGGCGCGACGTGGCGAACAGTACCCGGCGCCTGCTGCTGGAAAGCTCGCCCAAGGGCCAGCCCGCCGACTGGGTGGTCTGGAAGGCTGGGCAAGGCTGGGCAGCAGATGCCAAGGGCGCGCTCGGCAGCTATGACGCGATCCGTGTCTACCTCTGGCTGGGCATGCTCGATCCCCAAGCCCCGGGCAGGACCGAGTTGCTCGCGCAGGTGCAACCCATTGTGGCGCTGACGGCGCGGCTCGGCCATCCGCCAGAGCGTGTGGATATCGCCCAGGGCACCGCAGAGGGCGTCGGCCCGGTTGGCTTCTCGGCGGCTCTGTTGCCGCTGCTGGCCAGCGCAGCCGAAGGCGGTGCGGCGTTGGCGGCCCAACGCGAACGCCTACGCCAGAACCCGCCCCCGGCGGACGCCTATTACAACCAATCACTGCTGATGTTCGGCCAAGGCTGGGACCAACAGCGTTATCGTTTCGACAAGGACGGCCGGCTGTTGCCGGCGTGGACTTCATCATGCAAGTAGTGCTCATGCGCAAAGTCGTGTCGCAATGGACGTTGGTGTTGAGCTGCTTGTCAGGCACCACGCTGGCTCAGCCGGTTACCCCCCAGGACCCGCAACAGTGGCTGCTCGGACAGGTACGCCTGGGCGAGGCGATGTATCGCGAGGACCTGGTGCGCGACTCGCTGGCGCGCCTGGAGTCGATTGCTCCGGAACATCCGCAGGTCTTGGTCGGCGGGATTCGCCAGGCCCTGCTGCAACATAACCAGCCGCTGGTCGAGCAACGCCTGGAGCAATTGCGCCGCCAGGCCCCAGGTTCGCCGGCGCTGCACCAGGCCCAGGCCCTGATCAAGCTGCAGAGCAAGGACGGTCAGCATCTGTTGCAACAAGCCCGCCTGCTGGCAGCTGCCGGACGGGCTGAAGAAGCGGTGGCACAGTACCAGGCGCTGTTCGGCAGCGAACCGCCGGACTTCTCCAGCGCACTGGAATACTGGGGCGTGCGCAGTGCCATCAGCGACCAGCGCCCCGCGGTGATCCAGCAGTTGCAAAGCCTCGACAGCCAGTACCCGGGTAACGCGGGGCTGCGCCAGATGCTCGCCGGCCTGCTGTTCGCCGAACAGCGCGATGCCGAAGCCTTGGCGATTCTGCACCAGCTGGCCAGCGATCCCCAGGCCAGCAACCTCGCCTCCGAGCGCGAATACAACTACCTGAGCAAGCTGCCGGTCAACGGCGAAACCGCTCGCGCCTGGGAAGACTTCCAGCGGCATTACCCCTATTCGACCTTCAAGAACCAGGCAGCCAAGCAACTGCAGCATCAGCGCCAGTTGCTCGGCGACCCGGCCTGGCAGGCCGGCGTCAAAGGCAAGGAGCTACTGGAGGCCAACGACAATGTCGGCGCCGAAAAGCTCTTGCGCCGCGCTTCGCGCAACTACCCGGATGATGCCAGCCTCACCGGCTTCCTGGGCATCGCATTGATGCATCAAAACAAGCATGACCAGGCCTATACGGCGTTCACCGAGGCCTTGGGCAAGGAACAGGACACTTCCTGGATCAGCAAATGGAAAGACCTGCAGCTGGCCAACCGCAACTGGATGCTACTGCAGCAGGGTGACGAAGCCCTGGAGCGCAAGGACCTGGCGGCGGCCCGCAAAGCCTATCAACAGGCGCGCCAGGTCAAACCCGACGAAGCCGACTGGCTAGTGGGCCTGGCCAATGTCGCACTGGCCGAAGGCGAAGATATTCAGGCCGAGGCCTTGCTGCTGCAGGCGCGCAAGCTGCAGCCCGACAACGGCAAGGCGGTGCGCGCCCTCGTGCGTCTGTACCAGACGCAAGCGCCGGAAAAGGCCCAGGACTACCTCGACACCTTGCCGGCGGCCACCCAGCGCGAATTTGCGGCCTTGCGCCGGAGCCTGGAGCTCGACCGTCTTAACTTCGAAGCGGATGCCGCAACCCAGCACGCCGACTGGCCGACGGTTTCGCGGGTGCTGCTCAAGGCCCGGCCACTGGCCCCGGACGATCCCTGGCTGACCTATCGCCTGGCCAATGCCCAGCATGAACAGGGGCAGGACAGCGCGGCCAAAGACAGTTTCCGCCAGTTGATCCAGCGCCAGGGCAGCAATGCCCAGGCCCGTTACGCCCACGGCTTGTACCTGGCCTCGATCGGGCGCGACAGCGAGACTCTCGCCACCCTTGCCGCCATTCCCGCGGCGCAGTGGGACGACAATATGCGCGACCTGTCCAGCCGGGTCGAACGCCGCCAGCTGTTGGCCCGGGCCCGGGCCCTGCGTGATGCCGGTCACGAGCCGCAGGCGATCGCCCTGCTGCTGCGCGCCCCGAACACCGACGACCTGGCGACTCTGGCGGACTGGGCCTACCAGCGCGGCGATCAGCTGCAAGCCGAGACCTACTACCGGCAAGTCCTGCAGCGCGAGCCGCGCAACGCCGAAGCGCAGCTGGGTCTGATCGAAACCCTGATTGCCCGCGGCCAGCTTGCGCCGGCGCAACGCGCCCTGGAAGAACTGGCGGTGCCAGCGAACGCGCCGGCGGCCTACCAGCGGCGCCTGGCCAATGCCTGGACCGGGGTGAACCAGCCGGACAAGGCGCGCGCGCTGTACGCCCGCCTGCTCGAGACGCCACAGAGCGATCCGCTGCTGTATCGAGACGCCGCGCGGCTGATGTCCCGCCAGCAGCCCCAGCAGGCGCTGGACAACTATGCCCGCAGCATGGCCGCCGCCAGCTTGATCGATCCCGTGCAGGCCAACCACCGCGACGATCGCGCCATGACCCTGGCCAGCCGGGCGAAGGACGCCGACGAGTGGCTGCCGCGCAGCCTGCGCAGTGACGTGGACACCCTGTACCAGGCGCAGAACCCGACTGCGCACCTCTACCATGACTTCGCCTGGCGTACGGACAACTCGTCGTCGGGGATTTCCGACCTGACCACACAGACCACCATCCTGCGCCTGGATGCACCGATTGCCGAAGGTCAGGGCTTCCTCCAGGCCGAGCAGGTGGAGCTGGATGTCGGCAGTTTCGCCACCGATGCGAACGGCCTGCACCGCGAGGAGTTCGGCACCTGCGCAGTGGTCACCAGCGGTTGCCCGGATACCTTGGAAAGTACCAGCGGCACAGGCTTGGCGATGGGCTGGAAAAATGAGCGCTGGGCGCTGGATCTGGGGCACTCGCCAGAAGGCTTCAAGGTGCCGAACTGGCTCGGCGGGGTCAGCTACAGCAGTGACTGGCGGTCCCTTGGCTGGTCCCTTACGGCCTCGCGACGGCCGATGAGCAACTCTCTGGTGTCCTATGCCGGCGCGGTCGACCCGATCACCGGAATTACCTGGGGGGGCGTCACCGCCAATGGCGTCACCCTGGGGCTCAGTCATGACGAAGGGGGGGTCGACGGCATCTGGGCCAGCCTTGGCGCCCACTGGTTGCGGGGCAAGAACGTCGCCGACAACCAGCGCCGATCGGCCATGGCCGGCTATTACTACCGCCTGATCGACCGCGCCGACGAGCGTCTTCGCACCGGTCTGACCCTCATGTACTGGGGCTACGACAAGGACCTGAGCGAGTACAGCCTGGGCCAGGGCGGTTACTACAGCCCACAGCAGTACTATTCCATCGGCGTACCGCTCAACTATGCCTGGCGAAATGCCGACTGGTCAGTGCTGCTGGAAAGCTCGGTGGGCTGGTCCTATGCCAAGACCAGCGATAGCGATCTTTACCCCGATCACGGGGCGGACAAGTTGCGCGAGCTGGTTGAGCAGGCCGGCTACGTGTTCGACGAAAATGCCAGCCAGGTCACCACCGGCAGCAGTAGCAGCGGGGTCAACGTCCGCCTGCAAGGCCTGTTCGAACGCAGGCTATCGGACAACCTGGTCCTGGGCTCCGGCATCACCTGGCAGCACAGCGAGGGCTACGCGCCGAGCCGGGCGTTGCTCTACCTGCGTTACACCTTCGACCCCTGGCAAGGCAACCTGCCGTTGCCGGTCGAACCCATAGCGCCTTACGCCGACAGGCGCTGAGGGGCAAGCCGATGGGTGGCAGGCCGATAACGGGAGGTCCGAGGCCGTTGCAGATTTTCGAGCCCCTGGTTCCTGGGTTCGAAAATCTGCAACGGCCCTCCCGGACTGTGCCCCTTGTCGCTGTCTTTGGCCTCGGGGCAGAACTTCATGCAGTACTGGTAATACGCAGCCCATGGGCGCTGCACTGACTCAACAACTGTGCCGCTGTACTGAAGTCATAGGGCAGTTCGGTCTCACGCAAATCCAACAGACGCGGCTCGATCAGCAAGGGGGCGACCTTATCCGGCCACTCCCCCATCAACCCCATAATTGTCGCTTTGTCAGTGCTATGGCCAATACCGGTGGCCGACAGCGAACCCTACAACCGCACTTCGATGCGCTGCACCTGCGCCAGCATTTCCCGTTCGCGCAAGGCCTCGACAAACAGAGCTCCGGCACGCATTGGGCCGACGGTATGGGAACTGGAGGGGCCGACCTCTATCCTGAACAAGTCAAAAATACTGATAGCCATCGTTGATCTCCGTGCTTGATCACACGCCAATCGAGCCTCTTTAAGGCTGACCGCCGGATACAGCCCCCAGGAAATGCGGACCTGCCGAGCACCTGATTGGAGTACTGAAAATGTACCCGCCGGGGCTGGATCTGAGTGTTTTCAACGGATGTCGCGGAAAAAGCCAAAGAAAGACTTTTCTTTGGACGAAAAAAATGGACCTCTTTTCAGAGATCCATTTTTTAATGCTTGGAGCGGGAAACGAGACTCGAACTCGCGACCCCGACCTTGGCAAGGTCGTGCTCTACCAACTGAGCTATTCCCGCGTCTTGGTGTGGCGCATTCTATAGAATCCAGATGCCCCGTCAACCCCTTGATTCAAAAAAGTTTATTTCTTTTCCACGTCGGTCTTCAGATGCGGCCAGGCAGCCCGCAAATACTGGACCATGGACCACAACGTCAGGCCCGCAGATATCAGCAGCAAGGCGTAACCCAGCAGCACCCAGAACGTGAAATCCGACGGATTGGCCAGCAGGATCACCAGCGCCAGCATTTGCGCGGCGGTCTTCCATTTGCCCAGGTTCGACACCGCGACGTGAGCACGGGCGCCGAGTTCGGCCATCCATTCGCGAAGTGCCGAGACGACAATCTCGCGACCGATGATCACGGCGGCCGGCAGCGTGAGCCACAGGTTACCGTGTTCTTGCACCAGCAATACCAGCGCAACGGCAACCATCAGCTTGTCAGCCACCGGATCGAGGAAAGCCCCGAACGGTGTGCTTTGTTCCAGTCGGCGGGCCAGATACCCATCCAGCCAGTCTGTGGCGGCGGCAAATGCGAACACCGAGGCGGACGCCAGGTAGCTCCATTGATATGGCAGGTAGAACAGTAAAATGAAGATCGGAATGAGCAGGACGCGTAGTACGGTAATCAGATTAGGGATATTCATCGGCACAACTGGCTACGAGGTGAGGGGGCATTCTACTCGCTGTGCAGATTGGCATAAATCAACTCTGCGAGCTTTTTACTGATCCCGGGGGCTTTGGCGATCTCTTCGATGCTGGCACGAGACAGCTCCTGCAATCCACCAAAATGTTTCAACAAATCGCGGCGACGGGTCGGTCCGACACCGGCAACGCCCTCCAGTGTAGACGTGCGGCGAGTTTTCCCACGGCGTGCGCGGTGCCCGGTAATCGCGAAACGGTGGGCTTCGTCGCGTATCTGCTGGATCAAATGCAGCGCGGGGGAATCGCCGCGCAAGGTGAATTCATGGGCGGCATCGTTCAGGTACAGGGTTTCGAAACCGGCCTTGCGCGTGGCGCCCTTGGCCACGCCCAGCAGAATCAGATCAGGCACGGCCAGTTCATTGAGCACGTCGCGGGCCATGGACAACTGCCCCTTGCCACCGTCCACCAGCAAAATGTCCGGTAGCTTGCCCTCCCCGTCCTTCAGTTTGCTGAAGCGTCGGGTCAGGGCCTGATGCATCGCGGCGTAGTCATCGCCCGGGGTGACGCCTTCAATGTTGTAGCGACGGTAGTCGGACTTGATCGGACCTTCGGGGCCGAACACCACGCAGGAGGCCACGGTTGCTTCACCACTGGAGTGACTGATGTCGTAACACTCCAGGCGCTGTGGCGGTTCGTCCAGGTTCAGAACTTCTGCCAGCGCATCGAAGCGTGCAGCAACGTGTTGACGGTTGGCCAGTCGCGCGCCCAAAGCCTGCTCGGCATTGGTGACCGCCAACTGTTGCCAGCGCGCTCGCGTACCACGAACCCGATGACTGATGGTCAGTTCGCGACCGCGCAGCTCATCGATGGCCGCGATCAGGGTCGGGAAGTCTTCGTGAACCACGTTGACGATCAGTTCGCTCGGCAAGTCGCGCTCGGGACTGCTGATGAAGTACTGACCGAGAAACGCCGCCATGACTTCGGAAACGTCCTCTTCAATACCCACCTGAGGAAAGAAGTTCTTGCTCCCCAGCACCCGCCCGCCACGCACACTGATCAAATGAACGCAGGCACCACCCGGATTGACAAACGCTGCGATCACGTCGACATCGCCCGTCCCGCCTTCCATGCTTTGCTGGTCCTGGACACGGCGCAGTAATGAAATCTGATCGCGCAACTCGGCTGCACGCTCGAACTCGAGGTTGATCGCCGCCTCTTCCATTCCGGCGGACAACTCATCCGTCAGTGCATTGCTGCGCCCCTCAAGGAACATCACCGAGTGCCGTACGTCTTCAGCGTATACCTCGGGCTCCACCAGCCCGACACAGGGCGCCTTGCAGCGTTTGATCTGGTATTGCAGACAAGGGCGTGTGCGGTTCTTGTAATAGCTGTCTTCGCACTGACGAACGAAAAACGTCTTTTGCAGCAAACTCAGGCTTTCGCGAATCGCACCGGCGCTGGGATAAGGGCCGAAATATTTGCCCTTGGCCTTTTTTGCACCGCGATGGATGCTCAAGCGAGGGAACTGGCCATCCGAGAGAAAGACGTAGGGGTAGGATTTGTCATCGCGCAGCAGGATGTTGTAGGGCGGACGCCACTCCTTGATCAGCGTCTGCTCAAGCAACAAGGCTTCGGTTTCATTGGCCGTAATCGTCGTTTCGACCTGAGCGATACGCGCGACCAGCGCCGCGGTCTTGGGCGCAAGACCGGATTTTCGGAAGTAACTCGACAGGCGATTCTTGAGGTTCTTGGCCTTGCCGACGTAGAGCAGGCGTGCCTCGCTGTCGAACATGCGATACACACCGGGACGCCCACTGACCGTCGACAGAAAGGCGCTTGGATCGAAGACTTCAGTCATTTTCAGAGACTGGCATCGACCATGCCGTGACGAACCGCCAACAGCGTCAACTCGACATCGCTGCTGATCGAAAGCTTTTCGAAAATGCGGTAACGGTAAGTGTTCACGGTTTTTGGCGACAGACACAGTTTGTCGGAAATGATCTGGACCTTCTGACAGCCGACAATCATCAGCGCGATCTGGATTTCACGCTCCGACAAGGCGTCGAAAGGCGAATCATTGGTCGGCTGGAAAGATTTGATCGCCAGTTGCTGTGCAATTTGCGGGCTGATGTAGCGTTGCCCGGCAAACACCAGGCGGATGGCCTGGACCATTTCCGGCAGCCCTGCACCCTTGGTCAGATAACCCGCCGCACCGGCCTGCAACAACCTTGTCGGAAACGGATCCTCCTCGCACACCGTGACCGCGACGACTTTGATATCCGGATGACTGCGCAATAATTTGCGCGTGGCTTCAAGACCGCCGATACCGGGCATCTTGACGTCCATCAACACCACATCGGGTTTCAACTCACGCGCCTTGAGCAGGGATTCTTCGCCTGACTCAGCCTGGCCGACTACTTGCAGGCCATCGATGTCAGCCAGCATTCGTGTAATGCCTGTACGAACGAGATCATGATCATCGACTACTAGCACCCTAATCAAGCAGACACCTCGCGATATGGTCTTATTGGGTTGCCGACACCTTAGCAAAAAGCAACTGGCAGACCTAGCGGCAAGCATCATATAAAAAGTTTCAATACATCTTGAAAGGCTTGCCGTATGCATGTTTCAGCCAGGCGAGGCATCGACATCGCGCTGCATTCTCAGGAAACACTCGTCTGTGCCGACCACCTTCAGGCCCTTTCTCTCATACAACGCTTGCGCGGGATTATTTTCAAAAACCGTCAAACGCAATGCCGGACGCCGTTCCTTGCACGCCATGTCGAATACCTGATCAATCGCCCAGGAACCGGCGCCCTGCCCTCGAAACGCTTCGAGGACGTGCAGTTCACGGATGTACAGGGCTTTGGCGTCACGACTCAGACTGAAAAAGCCCAACACGGTACTGCCACTTACAATCAACCAGTTCTCGCGCCCTGCCCAGCCAACATCGAACCCTTCGTCCTGCCACAGCAGATCGTGCTGAATGTAATAGCGGAGCATGTTGTTGCGGGTCAGTTCACGAGCGAAGTCGAGGTCCCGGGATGTCGCCGGACGCAATTCAAATACCATCACCCCAATGCAACCTCCACTAATTGCCCTTTCCAGCCGTCAGCGTTGCGTCGAGCAACGACCATCAGGTTGCCTGTCCCCGGAGCGGCCGCAATCAGCGAACCGTCCGACGCCCAGATCGCGCTGCGTCCTGCCGATTCCCAGCCACCCGTTGCACCACCATGGTTGGCCATCAGGACCGTCATCGAATGAGCGCTGGCGTAGCCTTGCAACAACTCGGTATCCGGGGCGTAGCCGTTTTCTGTGATCAGCACGCCCGCCGCATAGAGATCGGCGCCTTGCTGCGCCGCCGCGGCGGCATGACTGGCGTGAGAGAAATCCGCGCACACCGCCAACGCGACCGTGTCGGCACCTATGGTCAGGGTCGAACCGCCGGTTCCCGGTGCAAATGCCACCTCCTCGCCTGGATGCAGATGTTGCTTGCTGTAGATCCCGAGCGATCCATCAGCGCCCAACACCAGCGCCCCAATCAATACTGGCGAATCTTCCGACAGCAGAATCGGCATCCCGACGACAGTCGTCACACCGATTTCCCGCGCGAAATCCCGTAGCGGTTGCAGAACCTCGGCGTCTGGCGCAATGGCCAATTCAGCCGCAAGTTCACGCTCGTACCCGGTCAGCGATAACTCCGGGAACACCAGCAATTGCACGCCCTGCTCCGCCGCAAGTTGCATGAAGCGCTGATGCCACACAATGTTTGCGGCAAGGTCACCGGCGATGGAGATCGATTGGGCAGCGGCAATGATCAGTGGCGTCATGGTTCGTCCTTGTGACGTTGTACGTAAGCGAAGCACAAAGTGTGTCACAACCGGCGACGCACTCAAGCGATAGAAAATGCCGCCGGTGATCGATAGCATTTTCTGATTGAAACCGCGTACCGGCCTCTAGTAAGCTCGGCGCACTCATCGGAGACAAAACCATGTTCAACGCCCTCTCACAGCTTCGTACCATCAGCGCCCTGCGCTCGGTAGCGGCTGCCCGGGTGAATGACGTTTGTGCTCCGGTCAGCTTTTATTTTGGGTATTGGTTTAGCCACTGGCGCGCCTGATACCCCAACGGCGCCCACTTTAAACGGGTCGCCACCAGAGAATTCTCAACCCCCGGTCGGCTTCCCGACCGGGGGTTTTGTTTTTTCAGCCCCGCACATTTTTAGCGACACACCAGACAACCAGAGGATTCAACAATGAACTACGCCACTTATTACCGTTACGACAGTTTTACCGCCTGGCGATTTAGCAGCCTCCGCTCGGGACAGCCTGCCGCCTCCGATCGGTCACCCACAGGTGGCAAGCACACACACGCAGCCAATCCGGCCAATTGTCGAACACCCCAGTAGGGCCGAGCGCGCGGGAACGATCCCGCCGCCAGCCCAGGAAGCCCGAATATGAACTCGTCCGTCTCTGCTCTGCCGCTGTCCACCTTGAGCCCTGCCAATGAAGCGCTGACCCTGCGTCTGCCCAGCTCATTGCAACTCAAACAGCAATTGCCACTCAGCAATGCCCTGAGCCAACAAGTCGCCGCCCACCGCCAAGCGGTTCGCGCGATCCTCAACGGTGAAGACTCCCGTCTGCTGGTCATCGTCGGCCCCTGCTCGATCCACGATCCTCAGTCCGCCCTCGAATACGCCGGCAACCTTGCCCGCCTCGCCGCCGAGGTCAGCGATGAAATGCTGCTGGTGATGCGCGCCTACGTCGAAAAACCCCGCACCACCATCGGCTGGAAAGGCCTGGCCTACGACCCGCAGCTTGATGGCAGCGACGACATGGCCGGCGGTTTGACCCTGTCCCGCGAGTTGATGCGCGAAATGCTCCGCCTGGGACTGCCGATTGCCACCGAACTGCTGCAACCGATGGCTGTCGGCTACTTCGACGATCTGCTGAGCTGGGTCGCTATTGGCGCTCGCACCACCGAATCGCAAATCCACCGTGAAATGGCCAGCGGCCTGAGCATGCCGGTCGGCTTCAAGAACGGCACCGATGGTGGTGTCGGTGTGGCCAGCGACGCGATGCGCTCTGCCGCCCATCCGCATCGCCATTTCGGTGTCGACAGCCAGGGTCATCCAGCAATCATTCAGACGCCGGGCAACCCCGACACCCACCTGGTGCTGCGTGGCGGACACCGCGGGCCGAACTACGACCGCGACAGTGTCGCCCAAGTGAACAGCGATTTGACCAAACTGAAGATCCCGGCCCGGATCATGGTCGACTGCAGCCATGCCAACAGCGGCAAAGACCCGTTGCGTCAGCCAGCGGTATTTAACGATGTGCTTGAACAGCGCCTGCAAGGTGATCGATCACTGATCGGCATGATGATCGAGAGTCACCTGTTCGAAGGCTGCCAACCGCTGAGCCCTTCAATGCGTTACGGCGTATCAGTCACGGACGGCTGCCTTGGCTGGAGCGGGACGGAATCATTGTTGCGCCAGGCCGCCGATCGGCTCAGAGCGCAGAGCAGGGATCAACAATCGGCGTGAGGCAAACCCATCGTCCAGTCCTCCCATTGAGGACTGGACGTCGGAATCGAGACACTATCAACAGGCAAAGGGTGTTCCCGAAGTAGGCCATCGCAGGAAAACGCTCTGTTACAGATAAAAAGATGTCCAAATATTCCGACCAAGACCTCATCTACTTTCGAACTTTCGTACATTTTCTATTCCGTTTTCATCAGGTTACAGCGGCTTTTTCATACAACGGCGAACAGCGGGTGTGCATTAGAGTGAGCCCATCAACACACCCCTGAACGACTGCGAAAAAGGAAAGAACATGCTACGGAATGCAACTACTCAGTATCCGATCCTGTTGGTCCACGGGCTCTTCGGCTTCGATCGCATCGGCAAGGTCGAACTCTTTCATGACGTCAAGCAGGCCCTCAGGAGTGCAGGCGCAAGAGTGTTTATCCCGCACGTGTCGGCTACCCATAGCAACGAAGCTCGCGGCGACCAACTGTTGATGCAGATCGAACGGGTACTGGAAGGAACCGGTGCAAACAAAGTCAACCTGATCGGCCACAGCCAAGGCGCACTCGCTGCACGTTATGCGGCAGCGACAGCGCCGGAAGCAGTCGCTTCGGTGACGTCCGTCAGCGGCCCGAATCACGGTTCGGAACTGGCCGACTTCTTGCGCAAGGCGCTGACGCCCGGGCGCCTGCCGGAACACGTCGCCTCGACCGTTGCAACGTTGTTTGCAGACTGTCTATCGTTGCTCAGCGGCCACCGCCACCTGCCGCAGAACGCCATCGCCGCGCTGAATGCCCTGACCACCGAAGGTGTAAGCGCGTTCAACGACAAGTACCCCCAGGGGTTGCCGAAAACCTGGGGTGGCAAGGGTCGCGAACGGGTCGACGGCGTACGTTATTACTCCTGGAGCGGCACCCTGCAGGGCGACATCCTCGACAAAGGGCTAGATGCATTGAATCCGCTGCACGGGTTCCTCCGCGCCTTTTCCCGATACTTCACCACCGAACCTGAGCAGAACGATGGCCTGGTTGGCCGCTACAGCTCTCATTTGGGCAAAGTCATCCGCTCCGACTACCCGCTGGATCATCTGGACAGCCTCAGCCAGACCGCCGGCCCGCTGCGCAAGGGCATCGACCCGATTGACCTGTATGTGCAGCATGCGGAGCGTCTGAGAAATGCCGGCCTGTAAAGGAATGCCGTACCGGCCTGCATAGTCTGTACGGAACTTTGAGAAGAAATAGACCACTGAATCCGGTAGGCTCCGCACTTTACTGAACATTGAATGGAGAGTTTTCCCATGCCTAAAGCCACTGCCCGTCACATCCTGGTTGCCTCGGCAGCCAAGTGCAACGAACTCAAAGCCCAGATCGAGGGCGGCGCTGATTTCGCCGAAGTCGCCAAAGCCAACTCCACTTGCCCGTCCAGCCGCCAGGGCGGTGATCTGGGTTCGTTCGGTCCAGGCCAGATGGTCAAGGAATTCGACACCGTGGTCTTCAGCGCACCGATCAACGTGGTGCAGGGCCCGGTCAAGACCCAGTTCGGTTACCACCTGCTGGAAGTGACCAGCCGCCAGGACTGATCAATCCTTGTTTTCTGCACAACGGCCCGCCTTTTGGCGGGCCGTTGTGTTTGGGATACGTGATACGAGTGGCAAGGGACGCGCCGCTAGCGTACAAATTGCGGTTATTGACCACCCGGCTCTAAGGCTGACAATGCGACTGGCTTTCCCTACTTTATTGTTCACTGCCGTAGCCCTGTTGTTGGGCGCCGCAGGCGTGAATGCCGCACCGCAACATGCGTTGACCGTGTACGGTGAACCGGCGAAGTATCCTGCCGGCTTTAGTCATTTTGCCTACACGAACCCGCAAGCCCCCAAGGGCGGCACAATGCGCCGCTCGGCAATCGAAATCGGTCATTTCGATCATATGTTGCCTTACATCGACAAAGGCATTGGCGTCACACAGATCGACGGCCTGCTTTACTCGCCCCTCGCCCAGCGTTCGCTGGACGAGCCTTACACCGTGTACGGCCTGGTGGCTCAGAAGATGGAGCGCTCGGACGACGGTTTGTTCTTGCGCTTCTACCTGAACCCCAAAGCCCGTTTTGCAGACGGCAAACCGATCACGGCCGAAGACGTTCGTTACACCTTCGACCTGTTGATGACCCAGGGCAGCCTGCGTTATCGCACCCAATTTGCCGACGTTAAAGGCGTCGAAGTGGAATCACCCCTGACGGTTCGGTTCGACTTGAAAAGCAATGAAAACCGTACCCTGCCCCTTGATATCGCGACCCTGCCGGTGTTTCCCGAGCATTGGTGGAAGACGCGCGACTTCGCCAATGGTGGCGGTTACGAGCCACCTTTGGGCAGCGGCCCCTACAGGGTGAGCAAGGTCGACTCCGGTCGCAGCATCACCTTCGAGCGCAATGCCGATTGGTGGGGCAAGGATTTACCGGTCAGCCGCGGCCTCTACAACTTCGATCGTTTCAGCATCGAGTACTTCGGCGATACCGACGTCGCCCGTCAGGTCCTGCGCGGCGGAGCCTACGACTACAACCGCGAATTCTCCGCCACCGCTTACTCCATCGGCTACGACGGCCCGGCCCTGAGCGACGGGCGCCTGCAAAAGGCGCATCTGGCAACCCAAGCCCCCCAACCGGCTCAGGGCTTTGTGTTCAACCTGCAAAACCCGTTGTTCCAGGACCGACGAGTGCGTCAGGCGCTGGTCATGCTCTGGGATTTCGAGTGGAGCAACCGGCAGATGATGCGCGATATGTACATCCGCCAGCAGAGCTTCTTTTCCAACACCGACCTCGCCGCCCGACAACTGCCGGACGCCGGCGAACTGGCGATTCTCGAACCGCTGCGAGGGCAGATCCCCGACGAAGTTTTCAGCCAGGTTTTCCAGGCACCGAAAACCGATGGCAGTGGCCTGATACGCGACAAACAGTTGCAGGCACTCGATTTGCTCGAACAGGCCGGCTGGAAACCCGATGGAGATCAACTGGTCAACGCCGAAGGCACGTCATTGAGTTTCACTTTCCTGGTCAGCCAGAACGGTATGGACCGATTGCTGCTGCCTTATAAGCGCACCCTGAAACAGATCGGCATCGACATGAACATCCGCCGCATCGACTCGTCCCAATACGTGAATCGTCTGATGAGCCGCGACTACGACATGATCGTCACCGGCTACCCGGTCACGACTTCGCCCGGGGGCGAACTGCTCAATTATTTCGGCTCGGTCTCGGCCAACGACCCTGGCGCCAATAACTACATGGTGTTGAAAAATCCGGCGGTCGACACACTGATCGCCGGATTGATTCGCGCCACCACCCAACCCGAAATGCTGCACTACGCCCACGCGCTGGACCGGGTGCTGCAATGGAACTACTACTGGATTCCCAACTATTACCCGCCGGGCAGCTCCACCGTGTGGTGGAATCGTTTCGGCAGGCCCAACGAACAGGCGAGCAATGACGAAGCCATCGAGAGCTGGTGGGAAATCAGCACCACGCCGCTGACCAACCAACAGATGACCGCTGAGCAAATCAGCCGTGGCAAACCCGGAGGGCCGCACTGATGTGGGCTTACATACTGCGGCGTCTGCTGCTGATCATTCCGACGCTGGTGATCATTCTTCTGGTCAACTTCATCATCGTCCAGGCCGCGCCGGGCGGCCCGGTGGAACAGGCCATCGCGCACTTGCAAGGCATCGGCGGCGCGAGTGTCGGCGGTGGTTCCGGCGAACGCATGTCCGGCACCTCCCGATCCAGCCGCGGCCTCGACCCGCAACTGATCAAGGACATCGAAAAGCAATACGGCTTCGACAAACCAGCACACGAACGCCTGTGGCTGATGCTCACCAGTTATGCGCGCCTGGACTTCGGCAAGAGCTTTTTCCGCGGCGCGACCGTCACCGACCTGATCCTGGAAAAAATGCCGGTGACTATTTCCCTTGGGCTTTGGGCGACGCTGATCACCTACCTGGTGTCGATTCCTTTGGGCATCCGCAAGGCCGTGCACCACGGCAGCCACTTCGATATCTGGAGCAGCACCGCGATCGTCATCGGCTACGCCATGCCGGCGTTCCTGTTCGCGATGTTCCTGATCGTGGTCTTCGCCGGCGGTACCTCGCTAAACTGGTTCCCGGTGCGGGGGCTGGTCTCGGACAACTTCGAATCGCTGTCGACCGTGGGCAAAATCGCCGATTACTTCTGGCACCTGGTATTGCCGGTGACAGCGCTGGTGATCGGCGGGTTCGCCACGCTGACCATTCTGACCAAGAACTCCTTCCTCAATGAAATCACGCGCCAGTACGTGGTCACCGCCCGCGCCAAGGGTCTGAGCGAACGCCGAGTGCTCTACGGTCATGTGTTTCGCAACGCCATGCTGTTGGTGGTCTCGGGGATTCCTCAAGCGTTTATCAGCGTATTTTTTGCCGGTTCCCTGCTAATCGAAGTGATCTTCTCCCTCGACGGCCTGGGTCGCATGAGTTACGAGGCCGCGGTTTCACGCGACTATCCGGTGGTGTTCGGTTCGCTGTTCATCTTCACGCTGTTCGGTCTCTTGATAAAACTGGTCGGTGACCTCTGCTACACCCTCGTCGACCCGCGCATCGACTTCGCCGCGAGGAACGCCTGATGTTCAAGCTCTCGCCGTTAGGTCGTCGTCGTTTCGAGCGATTCAAGAAAAACCGTCGCGGCTGGTGGTCGCTGTGGCTGTTTGTCGGTCTGTTCCTGCTGACCCTCGGTGGCGAGCTGATCGCCAACGACAAACCGCTGATCGTCAGCTACCAGGGATCCCTCTACTTCCCGGCCCTGAAGCGCCATACCGAGCAGGAGTTTGGCGGGCAGCTGCCGTTCCAGGCCGATTACCGCAGCGATTATGTGCAAAAACTGATTCACCAGGACGGTGGCTGGCTGCTGTTCCCGCCAATCCCCTTCAGCGACGACACCCCGAACTATGACCTCAACCAACCGGCGCCGAGCCCTCCGACCAAGGTCAACTGGCTGGGCACCGACGATCAGGCGCGGGATGTGTTGGCCCGAGTGATTTTCGGTGCACGGGTGTCGATCCTGTTTGCCTTGATGCTGACTTTTGTCAGCGCACTGATCGGCATCGCTGCCGGCGCCCTGCAAGGCTATTACGGTGGCTGGGTCGACCTGATCGGCCAACGGTTGCTGGAGGTTTGGTCGGGGCTGCCGGTGCTGTACCTGCTGATCATCCTGTCGGGTTTCGTCGAGCCGAATTTCTGGTGGCTGCTGGGGATCATGGCGCTGTTTTCCTGGCTGGCCCTGGTCGACGTGGTGCGCGCCGAGTTTCTGCGCGGGCGCAACCTGGAATACGTCAAAGCCGCCCGTGCGCTGGGCCTGACCGACCGTAAAGTCATCGTCCGGCACATCCTGCCCAACGCAATGAACGCGACACTGAGTTATCTGCCGTTCATTCTGACTGGGGCAATCTCGACCCTCACGGCACTGGACTTCCTCGGTTTCGGCATGCCCGCCGGCAGTGCATCGCTGGGCGAGTTGATCGGTCAAGGCAAGCAGAACCTGCAAGCGCCGTGGTTGGGATTGACGGCGTTTTTCACCCTGGCGCTGATTCTTTCTTTACTGGTGTTTATCGGGGAGGCGTTACGTGACGCTTTCGACCCGAGATCATGACGCGGACGGCTGATATGAGTAACAACCTGATCGAAATCCGTGACCTGCGCGTCGCCTTTAGCGGCCAGGCCGTGGTGCGCAATCTGTGCCTGGACATCCGCCCCGGTGAATGCCTGGCACTGGTGGGCGAGTCGGGCTGCGGCAAGTCGGTGACCGCTCACTCGATCCTGCAACTGCTGCCCGAGACCGGTACCGAAACCACGGGCAGTATTCGCTACCGTGGCCGGGAGCTGGTCGGCGCTTCGTCCAAGGTGCTGCGAGAACTGCGGGGTAACCGCATCGCGATGATCTTCCAGGAGCCGATGACCTCGCTCAACCCGCTGCACAGCATCGAAAAGCAGATCGGCGAAACCCTGCTGTTGCACAAAGGCCTGGCCGGCAAAGCGGCGCAAGCGCGGATTCTCGAGTTGCTGCATCTGGTCGGTATTCAGAAGCCCAAAGAGCGGCTCAAGGCCTATCCCCATCAATTGTCCGGCGGCCAGCGGCAACGGGTAATGATCGCCATGGCCCTGGCCTGCGAACCGGAGTTGCTGATCGCCGACGAGCCGACCACCGCGCTGGACGTGACAGTGCAGCGCAAGATCCTGCTGCTGCTCAAATCCCTGCAACAGCGTCTCGGCATGTCGCTGCTGCTGATCAGCCACGACCTCAATCTGGTGCGCAGCATTGCCCAACGAGTCTGCGTGATGAAGGCCGGAGAAATCGTCGAGCAGGCACCTTGCGAGACGCTGTTTACCGAACCGAAACATCCTTATAGCTGCGTGCTTCTGAACGCCGAACCGGAAGGTGAAGCGCTGCCCCGGGACGAGCGCGAGAACGTGCTGGAAGTCGATAATCTGCGCGTTCAGTTTGCCCTCGGTGGCGGGCTGTTTCAACGCAAGACCTACCTGAAGGCCGTGGACGGCATCAGCCTGAACATTCAACGCGGCAAGACGCTGGGTATTGTGGGCGAATCCGGCTCCGGCAAGTCGACGCTGGGTCAGGCGATCCTGCGCTTGCTCGATTCCGAAGGCGGCATTCGCTTTCAGGGTGAAGCGCTGGATGGCCTGACGCAAAAACAGCTGAGGCCGTGGCGCAAGAAAATGCAGGTGGTGTTTCAGGATCCGTTCGGCAGTCTCAGCCCGCGGATGTCCGTGGCGCAGATCATCAGCGAAGGCCTTGAGGTGCATAGCCAGTTGACGGCTGACGAATGCAAAGCCGAGGTAATTCGGGCATTGGAGGAAGTCGGACTTGATCCGCAAAGCCGTCATCGCTACCCGCACGAGTTTTCCGGCGGCCAACGCCAACGCATCGCCATCGCCCGGGCGCTGGTGCTGAAACCGGCGCTGATCCTGCTGGACGAACCAACCTCGGCACTGGATCGCACGGTGCAAAAACAAGTGGTCGCCCTGCTCCGCCAGCTTCAGGAAAAACACGGTTTGACCTACCTGTTCATCAGCCACGACCTGGCAGTGGTCCGCGCACTGGCTCACGACATGATCGTGATCAAGGACGGAAAAGTGGTGGAAAGCGGTGCCAGCCACGACGTGTTCGATTCGCCGCAGCATCCGTATACCAAAGAGCTGTTAGCGGCAGCGCATCCTGGAGCCGTCCGATGAACACCACCGAAAGCCTCAAGGACTATCAGCGCGTTCGCCTGCTGGCGATCCGTTCCTTGTTCGAGATCATCGAGCAGTCCAGCGAAGGCACGGTGATTGTCGACCGCGATGCGAACATCGTCTGGATGAACGAGCGTTATGCCCGACGCTTCGGCCTGGAATCGGCGGAAGTGGCGATCGGCAAGGCCTGCGAAAGCGTGATCCCCGGCAGCCTGTTGCGCGAGGTGGTGCGCACCGGTCGGCCGATTTTGCTCGACATGCAGGACACCCCCAAAGAACCGCTGGTGGTGATGCGCCTACCGATTCACGACGACGCCGGCGTGGTGATCGGCGCCATCGGGTTTGCGCTGTTCGACGAATTGCGCAGCCTCTCGCCGATGCTCAAGCGCTACATGAGCATGCAGGAAGAACTGGCCTCCACCCGCTCGCTGTTGCGAGCGCGGCAGACCAAGTACAACTTCGCGCACTTTATCGGTACCAGCGCCGCCAGCCTCGAAGTCAAGCGCCGTGCCCGACGCAGTGCCAGCGCCGAGTCCCCAGTGTTGCTGCTCGGTGAAACCGGCACCGGCAAAGAGCTGCTGGCCCAGGCGATCCACGGCGCTTCGCCGCGCGCGCACAAAGCCTTTGTCAGCATCAACAGCGCGGCGATTCCCGAATCGTTGCTGGAAGCGGAATTCTTCGGTACCGCGCCCGGCGCGTTTACCGGTGCTGATCGCAAGGGTCGCACCGGCAAGTTGCAGATTGCTCAGGGCGGCACCCTGTTTCTCGATGAAATCGGCGACATGCCGTTGCCACTGCAAAGCAAACTGCTGCGGGTACTGCAGGAGAAAGAATTCGAGCCGGTGGGTTCCAACGAAGTGATCCAGAGCGATGTGCGGGTGATTGCCGCGACCTCCACGGATTTGCAAGCTGCGATCAAACGCGGTGAATTTCGCGCCGATCTGTATTACCGCCTCAACGTGCTGCCGATCCAGGTCCCACCGCTGCGTGATCGACTCGACGATCTCCCGGCGCTCAGTGAAGCCATTTTGGAAGAACTGCGCAGTCAGCACGAATTGAACCGCGAAGCCCTGGAACTGCTGGGTCAACATGCCTGGCCGGGGAATATTCGTGAGCTGCGCAATGTGCTGGAGCGTGCGGCGCTGCTCAGTGATGACTTGATGTTGAGTGCCACAGATATCCGCGCGGCGATTGGTACGTTCACACCCGTAGAGCGCGTGACGCCGGTAACGATTGAGCCGGTTGCGCATGAGACTTTCAGTGAGGCTCGAGAGCGGTTTGATCGGCAGTTGATTGAAGCCGCCCTCGAGCAATGCGGCGGGAAGGTTGTTGAAGCCGCGGCGCGGTTGGGGCTGGGGCGGTCGACGTTGTACAAGAAAATGGTGGCTCTGGGGATTGCAGAGTCTCCATAAAGAGACACAGGTCTCTATTGTTAGACGCGGCCTCGGGAGCGCTGCGCGCTCTTCGCGAGCAAGCCCGCTCCCACATTTCTACCGAGTCGTTCAAAAGAATGCGGTCAAATGTGGGAGCGGGCTTGCTCGCGAAAGGGCCTGCCCTGTCAGAAAAAGTCTCAAAATAGAGATAAACATTCTAGAACCAATGCTCAACTCAAAAAATATCCTTATATTTCAATACGTTGAATGCATGGCACGAAACTCGCTAAAGCCCTCTCCCACAACAGTTCCACCCTAAAAAAATAACAATCCAGGAGACACACCATGAGTGTGATCATTGCCTTGGCAGCCCTCACGCTGCTAATGCTCGCGGCTTACCGTGGCTACAGCGTTATCCTCTTCGCCCCGATTGCCGCCCTCGGCGCCGTGCTGCTCACCGACCCTTCCGCCGTCGCCCCCGCTTTCACCGGGGTGTTCATGGAGAAAATGGTCGGCTTCATCAAACTGTATTTCCCGGTGTTCCTGCTCGGTGCAGTGTTCGGCAAGCTGATCGAGCTGTCGGGCTTTTCGCGCTCCATCGTCGCAGCGGCGATTCGCCTCCTTGGCACGAGTCAGGCGATGCTGGTGATCGTACTGGTCTGCGCCCTGCTGACTTACGGCGGCGTGTCGCTGTTCGTGGTGGTATTCGCGGTCTACCCGTTTGCCGCTGAAATGTTCCGCCAGAGCAATATTCCCAAGCGACTGATCCCGGCGACCATCGCCCTCGGTGCCTTCTCGTTCACCATGGACGCCCTGCCCGGCACCCCGCAAATCCAGAACATCATCCCCAGCACCTTCTTCAACACCACCGCCTGGGCCGCGCCCTGGCTGGGCCTGATCGGCGCGATCTTCGTGGTCTGCGCCGGCATGCTGTTTCTGCAGCGCCAGCGCAACAAGGCGCAGCACGCCGGTGAAGGGTATGGCACCGATCTGCGCAATGAGCCGGAAACCGCTGCCGACATCAAACTGCCCAACCCGTGGATCGCCGTGTCGCCGCTGCTGGCCGTCGGCATCATGAACCTGCTGTTCACCCAGTGGATTCCGCAGTGGTACGGCAAGACCCACAGCCTCGCGCTGCCGGGCATGGCCGCGCCGGTGACCACCGACATCGCCAAGCTCACGGCGATCTGGGCCGTTCAGGCAGCCTTGCTGGTCGGCATCATCATGGTGCTGGTATTCGGCTTCCAGGCCATTCGCGGCAAGTTGGCCGAAGGCAGTCGAAGCTCAGTCAGCGGTTCGTTGCTGGCGGCGATGAACACCGCGTCGGAGTACGGCTTTGGTGCGGTGATCGCCTCCTTGCCGGGCTTCCTGGTATTGGCCGACTGGCTCAAAAGCATTCCCAATCCGCTGGTCAACGAAGCGATCACCGTGACCCTGCTGGCCGGCATCACCGGTTCTGCATCGGGCGGTATGAGCATTGCGCTGGCGGCCATGGCCAATGACTTCATCGCCGCCGCCCACGCCGCCAACATCCCGCTGGAAGTGCTGCACCGGGTGGCCGCGATGGCCAGTGGCGGCATGGACACCCTGCCACATAACGGCGCAGTGATTACCTTGCTGGCGGTCACCGGCCTGACCCACCGCGAAGCCTACAAAGACATTTTCTGTATTACGCTGATCAAGACCCTGGCGGTTTTTGTGGTGATCGGTACTTTCTACGCCACTGGCATTGTGTGAGGTATTCATGACGACTCTTTCGGGCAAGACTGCACTGGTCACCGGTTCCACCAGCGGCATCGGCCTGGGCATCGCCCTCAGCCTCGCCAAGGCTGGCGCCAATCTGATCCTCAACGGTTTCGGTGATGCATCCAAAGTGATTGCCGAGGTGGAGCTGCTCAATAACAAAAGCGGTGGCAAGGTCGGCCATCACCCGGCCGATGTCAGCGACCCGGCGCAAATCGCCGACATGATTGCCTACGCCGAGCGTGAGTTCGGCGGCGTGGACATCCTGGTCAACAACGCCGGTATTCAGCATGTGGCGCCGGTGGAAGACTTCCCGGTAGAGCGTTGGGATTCGATCATTGCGATCAACCTGTCGTCGGTATTCCACAGCACCCGTTTGAGCCTGCCAGGCATGCGCGCCAAAGGTTGGGGACGGATCATCAACATCGCCTCGGTGCACGGCCAGGTCGGCTCCGTGGGCAAAGCTGCATACGTGGCGGCCAAGCATGGGGTGATCGGTTTGACCAAGGTGGTGGGTCTGGAAACCGCCACCACCAACGTCACCTGCAACGCCATCTGCCCGGGCTGGGTGTTGACGCCACTGGTGCAGAAGCAGATTGATGATCGCATCGCCAAAGGGATCGACCCGCAACAGGCGCAGCATGATTTGCTGGCCGAGAAACAGCCTTCCCTGGAGTTTGTGACGCCGCCACAATTGGGCGAACTGGTGCTGTTTTTGTGCAGTGAGGCCGGTAGCCAGGTGCGTGGCGCGGCGTGGAATATCGATGGTGGGTGGTTGGCGCAGTAACCACCAGCAGACACCTGTGGCGAGGGGGCTTGCCCCCGTTCGGCTGCGCAGCAGTCGTAAAATGGTTGGCGCTACTATTTTCAGGACGGCTTCGCCGCCAAACGGGGGCAAGCCCCCTCGCCACAAAAGCCAGTGCGCATACACATAAGAAAGAAGAGGCAAGCCATGTCCGACATCCTCTGGCAACCCAGCGCCAAGCGCATCGGCAAGACCCGCATGGAGGCCTTTCGGCGCTTCATCAATCAGCGACACAACCTCCACGTCGACGACTACCCTGCCCTGCATCAATGGTCCATCGATCAGCGGGTCGCGTTCTGGCAGGCCATCGTCGATTTCTTCGACATCCGTTTCCACGATCAACCGGACGCTGTGCTGGTTGAGGGCGCGCAAATGCCCAGCGCCCAATGGTTTCCCGGCGCCACCCTGAACTTCGCCGAACACCTGATGCGCCGTCGCGACGATGCCGTGGCGGTCATTGCCATCGGCGAGAACGGCCAGCGTGAACACCTGACCTGGGCAGAACTGGCCGAGCATGTCGCCGGGTTTCAGAACAGCTTGAAAGCCGCCGGTGTCGGCCTCGGTGACCGCGTCGCGGCGTGCATGCCCAATACCTGGCAAACCCTCGTGGCGATGCTCGGCACCACCAGTTTGGGAGCGATCTGGTCCTGCTCTTCGCCGGACTTCGGCACCCAGGGTGTAATCGACCGTTTCGGCCAGATCGAGCCCAAAGTGCTGATCACCTGCGCCGGTTACCGCTATGCCGGCAAGGACATCGACCAGACCGCCAAGGTCAATGAAATCCTTGAACGCCTGCCGTCCTTGCAGCAGTTGATTGTCGTGCCTTACGCCCGGCCGCAAGCGCGCATCGAACACTTCCATACCCGGGCCAACGTGACGCTCTGGGATGATTTCTACGACGCTGGCGGCGAGCCGGATTTCGTTCCCGTGCCCTTCGCGCATCCGCTGTACATCCTCTATTCCAGCGGCACCACCGGCGTGCCGAAATGCATCATTCACAGCACTGGCGGCGTGTTGCTGCAACACGTCAAGGAACACGGACTGCATTGCGATCTCGGTTCCGGTGACCGGTTGTTCTACTACACCACGTGCGGCTGGATGATGTGGAATTGGCTGGTCTCGGCGCTGGCCGTGGACAGCGCGGTGGTGTTGTACGACGGCTCGCCATTTCATCCCGCCCCCGAGCGGCTGATCGACCTGATCGACGACGAATGCATCAGTGTCTTTGGCACCAGCCCCAAGTACCTCGCGACCCTGGAAAGCAGCGGCATCAAACCTCGCGAAAGCCATGACCTGAGCAGCCTCAAAACCCTGCTCTGCACCGGCTCCGCGTTGTCGCCGCAGAGTTACGACTACGTCTACCGCGACTTCAAGGCTGACCTGTGCCTGGCCTCTATGTCCGGCGGCACCGACATCGTTTCGTGCTTTGTGAACAGCAATCCGCTACAACCGGTACGCCGTGGCGAGATACAAGGCAAAAGCCTGGGCATGGCGGTGGAGGTCTGGAACGACAACGGCCAGCCGGTGATCGGCGAAAAAGGTGAGCTGGTGTGCACCCGCCACTTCCCGGCAATCCCCATCGGGTTCTGGAATGATCCTCAGCAGGAAAAGCTTCGCACCTCGTATTTCAGTCAGTTCCCCGGCGTCTGGGCCCAAGGCGATTACGCGGAACAATTGCCCCACGGCGGGATGATGATCCACGGACGCTCCGACGCTGTGCTCAACCCCGGCGGTGTGCGCATCGGCACCGCGGAAATCTACCGTCAGGTGGAGAAAGTCCCACAGGTTCTGGACAGCGTGGCCATCGGTCAGCAATGGCAGGATGACGTACGGGTGGTGCTGTTCGTGCGGTTGCGCGAGGGCGTCGAGCTGGACGAAGCACTGCAGCAACAGATCCGCCAGGTCATCCGCGCCAACACCACGCCACGGCATGTACCGGCGAAGATTGTCGCGGTGACGGACATTCCACGGACGATCAGTGGCAAGGTTGTCGAGTTGGCCGTGCGAAATGTAGTGCACGGGCAGAAGGTGAAGAACACCGATGCCTTGGCCAATCCCGAGGCGCTGGAACAATTCCGCAATCGCCCCGAACTCCTTGATTGACAGAGATCAAGTGTGGGAGCGGGCTTGCTCGCGAAAGCGGTGTGTCAGTCGACATCTACATTGATTGTTAAACCGCTTTCGCGAGCAAGCCCGCTCCCACAGGAGTTGCACATCAGTCCATGAGCCCCCATTCGCCCGGCGGCGCATGGAGGCCTGGTGATGCTTCGGCGTGCAGCTTCAGCCGCAGGCGCAAATTGTTCACCGAATCCGCATGCTTCAACGCTTCCTCCTCATCGATAGACCCTTCTGCGACCAACTCGAATAGCGCACCGTCAAACGTCTGCATCCCCAGCTCCACAGACTTCTCCATGATTCCCTTGAGCTCTGAAAACTCATTGCGCCGGATCAAGTCGCCGACGGTCGGGGTCCCGATCATCACTTCCACCGCCGCCCGTCGCTGACCGTCACGGGTATGCACCAACCGCTGGGAAACGAAGGCCTTGAGGTTGTTGCCCAGATCATGAAGCAGCTGCGGCCGGCGTTCTTCGGGGAAGAAATTGATGATGCGGTCCAGCGCCTGATGAGCGTTGTGGGCATGCAGGGTGGAGATAACCAGATGACCGGTATCGGCAAACGCCAGCGCATGCTCCATCGTCTCGCGGTCACGGATTTCGCCGATCAGCACCACGTCCGGTGCCTGGCGCAGGGTATTTTTCAAAGCGGCGTGAAAACTGCGGGTGTCGACGCCGACTTCGCGCTGGTTGATGATCGATTTTTTGTGCCTATGGATGTACTCGACCGGGTCCTCGATGGTGATGATGTGGCCACTGCTATGGCGATTGCGGTAGTCAATCAACGCTGCCAGCGAAGTTGACTTGCCCGAGTCAGTAGCGCCGACGAACAGCATCAGTCCTTGTTTGAGCATCACCGTTTCGAGCAGCACCGGCGGCAGCTTGAGGTCTTCGAAACGCGGAATGTCGAGTTTGATATTGCGCGCCACGATCGACACATCGTTGCGTTGTTTGAAGATATTGACCCGAAAGCGCCCGACACCGGTCAAAGAGATCGCCAGGTTCATCTCCAGCTCCCGATCGAACTCCAGACGCTGTTCGGCGTCCATGATGGACGCGGCAACGGCCGCGACTTCTCCCGGCTTGAACGGCTGATCGGCCAAGGGTTTAAGCACACCCTCGAACCGTGCGCTGGGTGGCGCACCGGTAGACAGATAAAGATCGGAGCCATTCTGGCTGGCCAGGAGCCTTAACAGTGCATCGATTTCCATGGCAAAAAGCACCCGCGAAGCATTCAATGAATAAAAATGACCCAAAAAGGGTCATACAGCGTCTTCTGCGGTACAAGGATAGTTGACACCGCTACACCGACTTAAATGCAGGACATCTAGATGAACGCATCACCGACCGGCAGCGATGCCCAGGCCTTGATTGCCCGACTAGACTGGAGACGCAGCCCGCTGGGCGCGGCCAGTACCTGGCCACAAAGCCTGCGAACCGCCGTGGATATCGTGATTCATTCGCCGATGCCCATGCTATTGCTGTGGGGGCCGCAGCTCACGCAGATCTACAACGACGGCTTCGCCCTGCTGGCCGGCAGCAAGCATCCACACGCATTCGGACAGCCGACACACCTGATCTGGCCAGAGTTAAAAGACTTTACCGACCCCATTTACAGCGCCGTCCTACAAGGACAGGTACGGACCTACAGCGAACAGCGCTTCACCTTGCAACGCAATGGCCATGATTCCGACTTCTGGCTGGACCTGACCTACAGCCCCATCCGCGATGAAAGCGCCCAGGTCGCCGGGATTCTGGTGACCGCCATCGAAACCAACGAACGCCGACGCATCGCCCTCGAACTCGAGCAGCGTTCGGCCGCCAGCCTCAAGGCCCAGCACGAAACCGAGGAGCGTCTGCAACTGGCCCTCGCGGCCACCGACGCCGTCGGCACCTGGGACTGGGACATAAACGAAGACCGCTTCATTGCCGACGCCCACTTCGCCCAGTTACACGGTATCGACCCGCTGCTCGCCAATCAGTTGCCCATCAGCGCCTACCTTCAGGGGGTGCACCCGGAAGACCGCGCCATGGTCGCCCGCAGCATCAAGCACTCCATCACCCACGGCACCGAGTACGCCGAGGAATATCGCCTGCTGCAAGCCGACGGTCAGCTGCGCTGGGTGTTTGCCCGGGGTCGTTGCTACAAGGACCACCATGGCCGGCCGATCCGCTTCCTCGGCGCCGCCCTGGACCTGACCGAACGCAAACACACAGAACAAGCCTTGCGGCAAAGTCAGACCGAGCTGCAACTGATCATCAACGCCATGCCGATCCTGATCAGCTACGTGGACAGCGAGGAACGCTTTCGCCTGAACAATGCGGCCTACCTCGACTGGTACGGGCTGACGCCTCAGGAGCTCTTTGGCAAAACCATCCGTGAAGTACTGGGTGACGAAGCCTATGCCTTGCGCGCCGAATACATCGCCCAGGCACTGTCCGGCAAGCCTTGTAGTTTCAGCATCCGCACCCCGCACCGTGACGGCAGTATCCGACATGCCCTGATGAACTACTTGCCGCGCCACGGTGCGGATGGTGCGGTCAATGGTTTCTATATCTTTGTGATCGACGAAACCGAGCGCAAACAGACCGAAGAAGCCCTGCGCAATCTCAACGAAACGCTCGAGGAACGGGTCGCCGCCCGCACCCAACAATTGGCTGAATCCAACCAGCGACTGCAGAACGAGATGTTCGAACGCGAACGCGCCGAAGAGGCGTTGCGCCATGCGCAGAAGATGGAAGCGCTCGGCCAGCTCACCGGCGGCATCGCCCATGACTTCAACAATATGCTCACCGGGATCATCGGCAGCCTCGACTTGATGCAGCGCTACATCGCCGACGGGCGCGCCGCCGAGGTGGGCCGTTTCACCGAGGCGGCAGTGTCATCGGCCAACCGCGCCGCCGCCCTGACCCATCGCCTGCTGGCGTTTTCCCGGCGTCAGTCACTGGACCGCAAGCCGCTGAACGCCAATGATCTGATCCATTCTCTGGAGGATCTGCTCAGCCGGACCAAAGGCGAGCACATCACGCTCAAACTGCAACTGGCCGAGGACGTCTGGCCGGTCAGCACCGACGTCAGCCAGCTGGAAAATGCCCTGCTCAATCTGGTGATCAACGCCCGGGACGCCATGCCCGATGGCGGCGAGTTGCGGATTGAAACCGCCAACGTTTACCTCGACAGCAGTGACATCAACACCCTGGAACCGGTCAAGGCCGGGGATTATCTGATGATTGCCGTCAGCGACAACGGTAGCGGCATGACACCGTCGGTGCTGGCCAAGGCTTTCGACCCGTTCTTCACCACCAAACCCATCGGCCAGGGCACCGGTCTTGGGCTGTCGATGATCTATGGTTTTGCCCAGCAGTCGGGCGGTCATGTCAGCCTGTTCAGCTTGCCGGGCCAGGGCACCAGCGTTCGTCTGTACCTGCCGCGGCTGCACGCCGCAGAGCCCGAAAACATCCTGATGCCGGTCACCAGCGAAGCGCCGGCCGCGATCGCCGGTGAAACCGTGGTGTTGGTGGAGGACGACCCGGCGGTGCGCATGCTGGTACTCGACCTGCTCAACGAGCTGGGTTATCACGCCCATGAAGCCAAAGACGCGAAGACCGCCCTGCCCCTGCTGGAGTCCGACCTGCGGGTCGATTTGTTGGTCACCGATGTCGGACTGCCGGGAATGAACGGTCGACAATTGGCGGAGATTGCGCGCCAGCACCGCCCCGAACTCAAAGTGCTGTTCATGACCGGTTACGCGGAAAAAGCCGCCGAGCGCCAGGGCTTCCTGGAAGAAGGCATGGACATGGTGGCCAAGCCCTTTTCCATTGACCTGCTGGCCAACAAGATTCGCGCGATGATCGGCCAACCGGACTGAGTTAAGGCATAATCGCGCGCCCCGCTGGCACCAACATAGCCACCACCGTTGCAAGGTACTGCCCATGAAAGCTCAAGCCCGCCATATTCTGGTGAAAACCTCGGAAGAAGCCGAACAGCTCAAACAACGCATCGCCAAGGGCGAAGCCTTCGATGTGCTGGCCAAGAAGTATTCCACCTGCCCGTCCGGCAAACGCGGCGGCGACCTGGGTGAAGTGCGGCCAGGGCAGATGGTCGGGGTCATCGATGCCGTGATCTTCAAAAAACCGTTGCGGGTTGTGCACGGACCGATCAAGAGCAAGTTCGGCTATCACCTGGTGCAGGTGTTTTACCGGGATTAACGGGTTGGCTGAGGGCCCTGTGGCGAGGGGGCTTGCCCCCGTTCGGCTGCGCAGCAGTCGTAAATCCTGCGCTCTCGGTGTGTCAGGTAGGTCAAGGTCACAGGTTTTGGGGCTGCTTCGCAGCCCAACGGGGGCAAGCCCCCTCGCCACAGGGATTGCATTTCAGTTTTTCGGAATGAGTGCTCCCGGCACCTGTATCACCCGACTCGCCAACCGATGCCCCGCTTCAGCAGCCTCAACCGGGCTGCCTCCTTTCAGGCGACTGGCCAAATACGCCGCGCTAAATGAATCCCCCGCCGCCGTGGTGTCCACCACCCGCTCGACCACCTGCGCCGGCACTTCAAACGACTCTCCATCACAACGAATCAAACACGCCTCGGCGCCACGCTTGAGTACCACTTCAGGCGTGCCTATCTGCTCGTAAGCGGCAAACACCGCCTCGCAATCGGAAAAATCAAACAGCGCCTGTTCGTCATCGACGGTCAGCAATGCCAGGTCGACATAGGGCAGAACGCTGCGATAGGCCGCCCGTGCGTCCTCGATCGACGCCCACAAACGTGGCCGGTAATTGTTGTCGAACACGATCCGCGCATCCCGCTGCCGGGCTTCGATCAGGGTTTCCAGCAATTTCTCCCGACCTTGCACACCCAGTACCGCCAGGGTGATGCCACTGAAATACAGCACATCGTAATCCGGCAGCGCCGCCAGGATCGGCGCGGCGGCCGGGGTGGTGAAACAATCGCGGACGGCCGCTTCATTGCGCCAGTAGAGAAAACGCCGTTCGCCGGCAGCGTCAGTCTGGATGCAATACAAGCCGGGCAATCGGCCGGGCAAGCGCTGGACCATGCCCAGCCCGATGCTTTCGTCGGCCCAGCTCTGGCACATGGCATCGCTGAAACTGTCGTCGCCCAGGGCGGTGACGTAATCCACCGTACCGCCCTCACCCAGCTCCCGGGACAGGTAGACCGCCGTGTTCAAGGTATCGCCACCGAAACTCTGTTGCAGGCTGCCGTCGGCGCGTTGCTGCAACTCGATCATGCATTCGCCGATCAGGGCGATGCGCGGGGTGTTGGGGCCGAGGGTGCTGATGGTGTTCATTGTTCGTTCTCAGTCTGTCCGGTGTTTTTGTGGCGTCTGGTCGGCCGTCTTCGCGAGCAAGCCCGCTCCCACATGGGTTATGTGAACACCGGAGATCCAATGTGGGAGCGAGCTTGCTCGCGAATGCCGCGCCTCGGTCTGGAGGGTCAGAAACAGGTTTCCATGGTTTCGATGACATTCAGTTGCTCATCCACCAGACACCCGATACGCCACTTGTCGAACGTCAGGCACGGGTGCGAAGTGCCAAAGGAAATAATGTCCCCCACCCGCAACTCAACCCCCGGCGCCACGGTCATGAACGCATGCTGGTCCATCACCGCCGTCACCTTGCAGGCGCTGACGTCGTCGCCCGTCGCCGGCACCACGCCCGCCTTGTAACGCAACAGCGGCACCGGCAACCCGGCGTCGTAGGCCACGTCGCGTTTACCCAGGGCGATCACCGCAAAGCCCGGTTCCGGCAACGACTGCACGTGAGCCCAGACTTCCAGCGCCGGGCGCAGTCCTTCGTGCAGGTCGCTGCGGCGGTCGAGCACGCAGCATTGAGCTTCTTTATAGATGCCATGGTCGTGAGCTACGTAGCTGCCGGGACGCAGCACACTGAGGAAACGCCCGCCGGCGTTCTGCGCTTCGAAGGATTCAGCGATCAGGTCGTACCAGGCCGAACCAGACGCAGTGATGATCGGCTTGGGAATGGCGAACGCCCCGCTGTCCTGCAACTGCACGGCCAGGCGCACCAAAGAATCAGCGAACGCACGGATGCCGCTCACCGCGTGATCACCGTGAATCACCCCTTCGTAACCTTCGATCCCGGTCAGCGCCAACGCCGGTTGTGCAGCGATGGCCTTGGCCAACGCGACCACTTCGTCTTCCGTGCGGCAACCGCAGCGACCGCCGACCACGCCGTACTCGATCATCACGTTCAAGCGCACACCGCGCGAGGCGAAATACG
Organism: Pseudomonas sp. GL-B-26; assembly: GCF_019947405.1. Classification (NCBI taxonomy): domain Bacteria; kingdom Pseudomonadati; phylum Pseudomonadota; class Gammaproteobacteria; order Pseudomonadales; family Pseudomonadaceae; genus Pseudomonas; species Pseudomonas sp. GL-B-26. The sequence goes on from NZ_JAGYGJ010000005.1 coordinate 175,264, forward strand.
CGCCGAGGTCAGCGACGTTGTCCGGGTGATCGACCATGCAATGGAAGTCGAAAGTCGGGTCCGTCAGCAGATCGGCGATCAACGCCATGTTCGGCGTACCGACCAATTGGTTGGCCATCAGCACCCGATGCACGCCATGGGCGTAAGCCGCGCGGGTTTGCGTGGCGCTGGCCAGGGTAATGCCCCAGGCACCGGCATCCAGTTGGCGACGAAACAGCGCCGGAGTCATGCTGGTTTTACCGTGCGGCGCCAGTTCCGCGCCGCTGTTGCTGACGAAGTCCTGCATCCAGCGAATGTTGTGTTCCAGCGCTTCGCGGTGCAGCACCAGCGCAGGCAGGCTGACGTCGCGCACCAGATTGGCGCCTGTGTGGGCAAAGCCCTTTTCCACGGTGGCAGTATTTTTGGCAGAAAACATGGTCGAACTCCTCACATTCGCAGCCGCAGGCAGCCGCTGTTATTCGTTGATGCGACGGGCCAGGCTGTTGGCGCTGTCAATCAGCACCCGGCGGTAGTCGTTGTAATTGTTCTTGGCATCGGCCCGTGGGGCGACGATGCACAGGGTCGCAATGGCCACGCCGTTCGGGTCTTTGACCGGGGCGGCGAAGCAGTGGGTAAAGGTGTCGGCAACGCTATCGAAGGAGAAGAAGCCATCGATATCGGCCTGACGGATTTCACCGAGAAACTGTTCAAGCGGCAGGCGTTCACCATTGGGCAGGATGAAGTCGTCGTGATCAATCAGGTCGACGATTTCCTGGTCGCTCAAATGCGCCAGCAGCAGGCGCCCGGAAGCGGTCCAGGGGATCGGCGCGTTCTCGCCGATGTCCGAGGAAATGCGGAAATGCCGCTCGCCCTCTTTCATCAAGGCCACGGTGTATTTTCGTCCGTTGAGCAGGCACATCTGCGCGGTTTCGCGGGTCTGGCTGACGATTTCCTGCAAGGCGTGATCGGCCTCGCGGGTCAGGTCGAAATGGCGTAAATGTGCTTGCCCGAGGAAGTACAGCTGACGGCCGAGGTAGACGTGACCGTCCTTGCCCACGGCCTCCAGAATCCGTCGCTCCAGCAGGGAGGCAACCAATTCGTAGACTGTGGATTTCGGGCTGCCGATGCCGCTGGCGATTTCGTTCGGGCGCAGGGGCTTGCCGACTTCCTTGAGGAAATCGAGGATATCGAACGCCCGGTCCAGACCGCGAGCCCGGCGCTTGATGGTGTCTTCGGTCATTGCTTCAGGTTCCCATTCAAAGTGGCCGGGAGTTTAACCAGAGTGCAGCGGCGACTGTTAGGCCGCTTTCGCGAGCAGGCTCGCTCCCACAGGGGAACGCGATCCAAATGTGGGAGCGAGCCTGCTCGCGAAGAATTCACCGCAAATCTCAGGCCTTTTTCTTGTACGCGATGCAGTCGATCTCGACCTTGCAATCGACCATCATGTTCGCCTGCACACAGGCCCGGGCCGGTGCGTGTTCGGGTTTGAAGTACTCGGAGAAGACCTTGTTGAAACTCGTGAAGTCCCGCGGATCCTCCAACCACACACCAGCACGCACCACATCTTCCAGGCCATAACCGGCCTCTTGCAGGATCGCGATCAGATTCTTCATGGTCTGGTGGGTCTGTTCGACAATTCCGCCAGTAATGATCTCGCCATCCAGCGCCGGCACCTGCCCGGAAACGTGCAGCCAGCCATCGGCTTCAACGGCTCGGGCGAAAGGGCGAGGCTGACCGCCTGCGGCGGTGCTGCCGGTGCCGTAACGAGTAATGCTCATGAATGTTTCTCCTGATTGAAAGTGAGTATTCTTTTGTAAAAGTCAGAACCGCGTGTTCTTGAGAAATTCCGCCAGTCGTGGCGATTGCGGGCGTTCGAACAGTTCCTTGGGTGGCCCCTGCTCTTCGATCCGCCCCTGATTCATGAAGACGATCTTGTCCGAGACCTCGAAAGCGAAGCGCATTTCGTGGGTCACCAGCAGCATGGTCATGCCGTCTTCGGCCAGGCCTTTGATCACGTTCAGCACTTCGCCCACCAGTTCCGGATCGAGGGCTGAGGTGACTTCGTCAAACAGCATCAGGCTCGGGTTCATCGCAATCGCCCGGGCAATCGCCACGCGCTGCTGCTGACCTCCGGACAACTGACCGGGGAAGTGATCGCGGCGTTCCAGCAAGCCGACCCGCTCCAGCCATTTTTCCGCCAGGGCCACCGCTTCATCCTTGTGCAGCTTTTTGACCTTGAGCAAACCGAGGGTGACGTTCTGCAGCGCCGTGAGATGCGGAAACAGGTTGAACTGCTGGAACGCCATGCCGGTCATGGCCCGATGCCGGGCGATGACTTTTTCCGGGTGACGCACGCGCTTGCCGTTGACCTCGTCATAACCGATGGACTCGCCATCGAGCATGATCTGCCCGCCCTGGAACTCTTCGAGCATGTTCACGCAGCGCAGCAGCGTGGTCTTGCCCGAGCCGCTGGAACCGATCAGCGTCACGACGTTGCCGCGCTGCATGGTCAGGTCGACGCCCTTGAGCACTTCGAGTTGGCCGTATTGTTTGTGCAGGCCGCGGATGTCCAGCAAGGCCTGACCGTTTTGAGCATCTTTTACGTTAGAGAGCGAAGGTTGAGTCATGGCAAGGCCACCCGCTTTTCAATGTGCCGGCCGAGTAATTCGATGGCGTAGTTGATGACGAAAAACAGAAATCCGGCGAACAGGTAAAACTCGAGGGTCATGAAGGTCCGGGCGATAATCTGCTGCGTGCTGAGCAGCAACTCAGCCACGCCGATCACCGACAGCAGCGTGGAAGCCTTGACGATCTCAGTGGACGAGTTGACCCAGGTCGGCAAGATCTGCCGCAGCGCCTGAGGCAACAGGACGTAACCGAGTGCTTGATAAAACGTCAGGCCGATGGCCTTGCTCGCTTCCATCTGACCACTGGGCAGTGCTTGCAACGCGCCGCGCACGATCTCGGCGACGTGGGAGCCGCAAAACAGCGTCAGCCCCAACGCACCGGCCTGAAAGGCACTGATCTGCCAGCCCAGCGCCGGCGCCATGTAGAAGCAGGCCAGCACCAATACAAACACCGGCGTGCCGCGAATGATGTCGACGTAAAACCGAAACGGCGCGCGCATCCAGAACTTTCCGTACGTCAGCACCAGACCGGCGACGATGCCGACTATCGTGCCCAACAGAATCGCCAGGGCCGAGACCTGCACACTGGTCAAAAAGCCCTGCCACAAAACTTCCCGGGCAACCCATAACTCATGCAACCAACTGGGGGATTCGTACATGTGGGCCTCCTATCGGCGAATCGCCAGACGCTGCTCGAGGTAACGCAGCATCATGGCAATGAGGTAACAGGCCGCCACATAGAGCGCTGTGGTCACCAGCCAGGTTTCAATCACCCGGTAGCTCTCGACATTGATCTTGCGCGCGTAATAGGTCAGCTCCGGCACGGCAATCGCCGCGGCCAGCGAGGTGTCCTTGAACAGCGAAATGAAGTTGTTCGACAAGGCCGGCAGCACATTGCGCAGCATCACCGGCACGGTGACGTACGCCTTGACCTGCCACTCGCCCAGACCGATTGCCAACCCGGCTTCACGTTGCCCTTTGGGAATGCTCAACAGCCCGCCGCGAAACACTTCGGTCAGATAGGCCCCGGCATACAGCGACAGCGTGATGATGAACGACGGGATCTTGTCCAGACGAATCCCCAGACTGGGCAAGGCAAAGTAGATCAACAGAATCAACACCAGAATCGGCGTGTTACGGATCACCGTCACATACACCGACGCCATCACCCGCAATGCGCGGTGCTTTGACAGCAAAGCAAACGCCATCATCAGGCCGATCACGCAACCGATGGCGATCGACACCAGCGCCAGTTCGAGGCCCAGACCGAGCCCCGCCAGCAAGGTGTCGAAATCGCGCCACACGGCGGCAAAATTCAACTGATAGTTCATGGTCAGCAGTACCTTGAACGGGGCGATTCATCACCGCCCCGCTCTCACGGGATCATTTGAATTCGACAGGGAAACCGATGGCTGGCGACGGCAGGTCTACACCAAACCATTGCTTGAACGACGCCGCGTAGGTCGGGAACTCCACGCCGGTCATGCCTTCATGCAAAACAGTGTTGACGAAGTTCAGCCAATCCTGATCGCCACGTTTGACGGCGCAGGCGTAGGTTTGCGGGCTCCAGGCGTAGGTCGGGCTGCGATAGCGGCCAGGGTTCTGCACCATCAGGTATTTCACCGAGGACTGATCGGTGGCAGCGGCGTCGGCGCGACCGGAGTTCACCGCCTGATACATCAGGTCCACGCTGTCGTACTGATCGACCTTGGCTTTGGGCAACGCCTGATGCACCAACTCTTCGGCGTACACGTTCTGCAACACCGCCACGGTCACGCCGTCACCGGCAGCTTTCAGGTCTTCGATTTCCTTGTACTTGCTGTTGGCCGGCAACAGCAGGCCGACACCTTCGCGGTAGTACGGCAGCGTGAACGCCACTTGCTGCGCACGACTGGCGGTGACGGTGATGAACTGGCAACTCATGTCGACCTTGTCGGTCAGCAGGTTGGGAATCCGCGCATCGGACGACTGCACCACGAACTCGACCTTGCTCGGGTCGTTGAACAACCCTTTGGCCACCATCCGCGCGATATCGATATCAAAACCCTGCAACTTGCCGTCCGCTCCCTGGAAGTGCCACGGCGCATTGGTACTGCCGGTGCCCACAATCAGTTTCCCGCGGGCCAGCACGCTATCGAGCTTGCTGTCCGCCGCCTGGGCCACACCCATGGCAGCAGCCGAAGCCGCGAGAACAAAAACACACGCTTTAAACAAGGAAGGTCGGCGATGCATGGCAAGCACTCCAGGGTGATGTTTATTCCGCTATACCGGAAGATGGTATGTAACAACGGAATAGACAGCAGAAAGTGTGCCACAGGATTGACGGAAAATCTTCGTGGATCCGAAAAGACTATTAATTCAAGAAGATAGAAAAACATGACCTGAACATTGCGCGCCATCGACCGCGGCGAGGCTGCTACCGCGGGCTACACCCATGAGTAGCAAGGCCACAAAAGGTGCGTGGCGTACCATAAAAACACGGCGCATGCCTGCCCGTTCGCACTAATTCGCCAGGCTATCCACTTATGACCGTTCATCGGTTTTTAGACGTGACCTGTCAGATATGACAGTTGTGGGCCGCAGGTTATGAGCGCTCAATCCGTGCAGCCGCTCAAACCTCCCCTCTCACGCGATTGGATGGGCTTGCGGTTTTTGACAAACCACTTACAGGAGTTTTCCCATGCCTCAACAATCCGCAACCGCCAACTTGCTGCGCAATGGTGAATTCACACAGGAAGGCCAGTACTGGACGACTGATACACCGCAGAAAGCCCGCTACGAAGAAGGTTATTGTGTCTTGCAGGCACCTGGCCTGATCACTCAGGACGTTACGATCGCCAGCGAGGGTGAGTTCCGGTTTTCCGTGAAAATGAAAACAGAGCGAGGCTCCGCCTGCACAGCACAAGTTTTGTTGCATCCATCATGGGAGATGCGACGCCTCGATATCGGCGGTGACACCCCCTGGAGCGCACACTTCGTAGACTTCACTGTGCCTGCAGGCACCAACAAAGTGTCGATCAAGCTGGAAGCAAACGATGGTCCATTCGACGCTTTTGGATCTTATTTCGATGATGTGCGGCTCGAACGCCGTTGAAGTCTGACCAGTTGGTAGCCGGCCATCTGGCTACCAACCCCTTCACTGCTACAACACGTGCCCATATTGAAGATGGAGATTTCAATGAGCTCGATAACCACTCTTACAGCACTGGCCCCTGTCTACCGCAAGGCCCTGAAAACCTGGCGCCCGGTGATCCTGTATTTCGGCAATGAACACTGCCCCGCCTGCGAAACAGCCGCGCCGATTTTTCGTCAGATTGGCGAGCGATATCGCCATCACGCGCAGATCTACATGCTGAACACCAGCGAATCCCCCCGCCACCCGAACGTCACCGGCACTCCGACCGTGCTGTTTTACAAGGATGGGAAGCTGCTGAAGAAGCTCAAGGGAATCGGCACTGAGCAAACCCTGCAGGAAGACTTCGCCAGGCACATTGGCAAGGTGAAACCGGCAACGGTGAAGCGTAAACCGGTTCACGATCTGGCATGGTTGCGCCAGACCCTGCGAAGGTTGCGCACTGTGCCTCGCGCAACTGGGCAATTGAGTCGGCGGGTTTGCTGTTAGATCGCTTTCGCGCTTAGCGATTTTTGACCTGCTCGATATACCTGGACACCGCAGCGGACTTCTCGAACCGACGATAAATCAACGACAACCACGAACTCGCCTCGCAACCTTTGATTGCCCGGTACAACACGCCGGGTAAACCCACATGCCCGACCACCGACTCAGGCACGACTGCAACGCCCTGCCCCAACGATACCAACGCAATGACCGCCACCAACCCACCCGGTTGCGCACCCAGTTTCGGCGCAAATCCACCCTCGGCGGCGACTTGCAAGGTGCCGCTGATTTGCTCCGGCAGGATGAACGTCTCGTTCTGCAAATGTTCCGGGCCAATCTCTGGCAATCGGCACAGCCAGGACTCGGTCGGCAGCGCCAGCACAAAACCTTCTGCGTCCAGGCGAATGGCATCCAGACCTTCGGGCAAAGTCATGGGTGAGCGGACATAGCCAATATCGAAACGCCCCTCGGCCACCATCACCGGCAATGACGCCATGGGACTTTCCCGTACGTTCAGGCTGACGTCAGGACACTCGCGGCTGAAGGCTTGCACCTGTTTCTGCAGTAAGCCCGAATACACCGCCGAAGCCACGTAACCCAGTTCGATATGGCCAATATCCCCGCGCCCGGCACGCTGGGCGTTGTACTGAGCGTATTCGAATTGCCGCACCGTCGCCTCGGCCTCGATCAACAGCGCGGCGCCGGCCTCGGTCAGGCTGACTTCACGTGTCTGGCGCACGAACAATCGCGTGCCGAGTTCGTTTTCCATGTCCTGGATCTGTCGAGTCAAGGTCGGCGGTGCGATACCGAGTTGTTCGGCGGCGCGGGTGAAGTTGCCTTGCCGGGCAACGGCGAGGAAATAACGAAAATGGCGAATATCCATCTGTGCGTTAGCTCAAAGGTAATGAAGTGACAAGGCGTACCTAACAAGGAAAGTAGCAGCCGGCGATAAGCTGCACTGACTTTCACAGTAGAGAAACGCTGCCATGCCCGTCAAACCCAAGGTGAGCCCGCGTCTGACATTACTCACAGCCTCAGGCGTTTGCTCGCTGATCGTTCTCGACACCAACATCGTCGCCGTGACGCTGCCCACGATCGCCCGCGACCTGGGCGCAAACTTTGCCGACATCGAATGGGTAGTCAGCGCTTACATGCTGGCCTTCGCCGCCCTTTTGTTGCCGGCTGGCAGCATCGCCGACCGCTTCGGTCGGCAGAAAACCTTGCTCTGCGGATTGGCCATTTTCATCCTCGCGTCCATCGGTTGCGGTGCCGCGCCCAACGCGCTGTTCCTCGACATCGCCCGGGCAGTCAAGGGTGTCGGCGCGGCGTTGTTGCTGACCTCGGCGCTCGCCTCCATCGGCCACACCTTTCACGACGAAGTGGAGCGGGCCAAGGCCTGGGCGTTCTGGGGCGCGTGCATGGGGGTGGCGATGACCACCGCGCCGACAGTCGGCGGGCTGATCACCGAATACATGGGCTGGCGCTGGATTTTCTACCTTAACCTGCCCGTCGGATTGTTCCTGATGGTGATGGTCTGGCGCGCCGTGCCGGAGTCCCGCGACACTCAATCCGCACGCCTCGATCCCTGGGGCAGCCTGGCGTTCAGTGCGAGTTTGTTGTGCCTGATCTGGGGCCTGATCGAGGCGAACCGGATCGGCTGGAGCAATCCGCTGACCTACGCTCGTCTGATCGGCGGCGCCTTGTTGCTGGGGCTGTTCGTAGTGATTGAACGGATGCAGCCGCGGCCGATGGTCGATCTGCAACTGTTCAAGCATCCGCGCTTCATCGGCGCGCTATTGGGCATGTTTGCCTACGCCGGTTGTGCCCAGGTGATGATGACCCTGTTGCCGTTCTACCTGCAAAACGGCTTGGGTTTCTCGGCCATCGCTTCAGGCCTGGGGATGTTGCCGTTTGCCCTGACCATGCTGATTTGCCCGCGCATCGGCGTACGTCTGGCGCGTCGATTTGCCCCCGCCACGTTGATGGCCGCCGGTTTGACCCTGGTCGGCAGCGGCAATCTGCTCAGTGCCTGGGCGGTCAGCAGCGGCGGTTACCTGCCCTTCGCCCTGGCGATTGCCGTGACGGGCGCCGGTGCCGGGCTGCTCAACGGAGATACGCAAAAGAACATCATGGCTTGCGTGCCACGGGAGCGCACCGGCATGGCCTCAGGCATGAGCACCACCATGCGTTTCAGCGCCATCGTGCTGGCCATTGGCGTGTTCGGCGCCTTGCTGTCCAGTCATACCGAGCTGTTGTTGCGTACGAGCCTGACGGCACAGGGTGCGCAATGGCTCGGCCAAACCCAGGGCATCGCCTCGCGGGTGGTCGCTGGCGATATGACGGCGGCGATGGGCCTGTTGCCGGAAACCGCGCGCACCGTGGTCGAACCGTTGTCCCGCCAAGCCTTCGTCGGTGGTTTCAGCCTGCTGCTTTGGGTCGCGGGGTTGTTGGCACTACTGGGTGCGCTGGTGGTGGGCACGCTGATGCGCAATCCGATCCCCGCTCCGTCGACTGCAGCTATCGGCGCGAATGCTTGAATGACGCCAGCACCCGCTCGGCATTCGCATCACAGCCCATGCCTTCGGGTTTCGCCTGTATGTCGTCGATCACCGCCAGCAGCTTCGCCTTGCTCTGCGCCAGGTGTAGCTGCATTTCTTCGATCTGATCGACTTTGCGCTTAAGCCCCGCCAGCAGTTCGTCGTGCTTGAATTCACCGGTGATGGTGTCCGGCATCAACTGTTTCAACTCTTCCAGGCTGAACCCGGCCTGCTGGGCGCATTGGATCAGGTACAGCGTCTGCAATACCTGCTCGGGGTAATGCCGGTAGCCATTGGCCCGACGTTCCACTTTCTGTATCAGGCCCTGGGCCTCGTAAAACCGAATACGCGACGGGTTGAAGCCACTTAACTCCGCCAGTTCACCAATCTTCATCACAACCTCATTTGCCTGCTTGACATTAAAGTTAACTTTAAGCTTAGCCTCTACTCTTCACTGATGAGGAGTCAAGCATGTCGCCCTTCCAAGCGTTGAATTTGCCCAACGGCCAGACCATCGGCAACCGCATCGCCAAAGCCGCGATGGAAGAGAACCTCGCTGACAGCGGGCAGGCACCTGCAGAGGCCCTGTTTCGGCTGTATCAGGCGTGGGCCGAAGGCGAAACCGGACTGTTGCTGACTGGCAACGTGATGATCGACCGCCGCGCCATGACCGGCCCCGGCGGCGTGGTGCTGGAAGATGAGCGCCACCTGGACCGCTTTCGCCAGTGGGCCAGCATCGGTCGGGCCGGTGGCGCGCAGTTCTGGATGCAGCTCAATCATCCCGGCCGTCAGACCATGGCCAACCTCGGCCAGCAAGCCTGGGCGCCGTCCGCGGTGGCGCTGGACCTGGGTGCGTTCTCGAAGATGTTTGCCGAGCCCAAACCCATGAGCGAGCGCGACATCGAAGAGGTCATCCAACGCTTCGCCACCAGCGCTGCCCTGGCGGAAAAGGCCGGCTTCACCGGGGTGCAGATTCATGCCGCACACGGTTATCTGATCAGCCAGTTTCTCTCGCCGTTGACCAATCGCCGAACCGACCGCTGGGGTGGTTCTCTGGAAAATCGTGCGCGCTTGTTGTTGGCGGTGGTCAGCGCCGTGCGCAAGGCCGTGTCGCCGACATTTTGCGTGGCGGTGAAGCTCAACTCCGCAGACTTCCAGCGCGGCGGTTTCGATGCCGACGACGCCCGACAAGTCATCCAGTGGCTCAACGATCAACCGATCGATCTGCTGGAACTCTCCGGCGGCAGCTACGAAGCCCCGGCCATGCAAGGCGAGGCCCGGGATGGTCGGACCCTGGCGCGTGAAGCGTACTTTCTGGAGATGGCCGGTGAGCTGGCCAGCGTGGCGAACATGCCGGTGATGGTGACGGGCGGGATTCGACGCCTGGCGATCGTCGAACAGGTGCTCGACAGCGGCATCGCCATGGCCGGGATCGGCACGGCGCTGGCGATTGAACCTCAACTGGTCAAACGCTGGCGCGAAGGTCAGAACAGTCACCCGCAACTGCCGCCGATTCGCTGGAAACGCAAACCTCTGGCGGCACTGGCGAGCATGGCCGTCGTGAAATTCCAGCTCAATCGCCTGAGCCGTGGGCGCAAGACCCGTCCCGACGTGTCGGCTCTATGGGCACTGATTCTCGACCGCCTATACATCGCACGGCGTACTCGCCAGTACCGGCAGGCGATGAACAGGTCATAGCGCTTATCGGCCCGAAAAGCGCACTCTCGACAGCATCCGCAAATCCCCCGCGCGATAGTAATCATCGGTCCAGCTGTCATCCGCCGCCAACGGCTGGACCTGCTTGAGCGCGAGTTTTTTGGCGAAATAGCGAAAGCGGTAATGCTCGTAGAACCGCAGCAGTTCCAGACCATAACGGTCTGCCAGATCGGTATCACCGCGAATGATCAGGTAGTTTTCATCATTGCCATTGCTGGCCGCGGCACTGAGGTTATGGCTGCCGCTGATGATCGTCGGCGCATCGCTGGTGAAGTCCGCCACCACGGCTTTGGTGTGCACCAGCAGGTTGCCCTTCTGACCTTTCATGTTCTCGCGGAGCCAGCCTTCCAGCCCGGTATTGAGCAGCGCGGTGGCGGCGAATTCGGCGGTGCGGTCGGCGTGAAAACCGGTGATGCTGCTGGCGGTGTTTTGCAGGCCGTAACGCAAAATGTCGTCGTGGGGCAGACCGAGCAAGGCGCTCAGGATGTCGTCGGGCAAGGCGAACGCGGTGACGAACAGCACGTCTTTTTTCGCCGCGTTGATGATCTCGACAAACGTTTGCAGATCACCTTTTCCCGAGCGCGGAGAGAAACCGGCGAACATCGGCTGCAGCGGATCCATCGGGTTGTTTTGCGTGAGCCAGTTTCGGGTGGCACCGACATCCGCCGGGTTAGCCCAGACCTGCTCGAAGGTGTGCAGATAGCTGGCGCTGACGCGTGTGTCGTCCAGCACATGCACCACGTTGGCCTGTCGGTAAACGCCGTTGGGCGTGAAATTGGTGCTGCCGCAAAGCACCGCTTCGGGTTGACGCTGTCCCGCTGTGTCGAGCCGGCTCAGGACGATGAATTTGTTATGGAAGATGTTGTGGGTGACCCGCCCGCGTTTGTGCACCGCTGGGATTTTTTCCAGGCTGGCCTCGTTGATGGTGGTGTCATCATCGTCCGGTTGAGCGTGATACAGGACTCGAACGTTTACCCCACGTTCGAACGCGGCATTGACCGCATCGACAACGGCCTGCAATTCATACTCGTAGATGGCAATGTCCAGCGCCCACTGTTCATCCACCGCACGCTCGATAAACCCCAGCAAACGCCCGAGCAAACCGTTCTCCAGCCATTGCCGCGGGGCATCCGGCCAGGCTTCGATGGGCAGGTTCTTGTTGGCGCTGATCAGCGCGTCGAGCTCGGGAAACTTGCGCTGGAACGCCTGGCTGGCGGCGACCGCACGGTTGAAGATCACGCTTTGGTTACCCGGCTGACCATTGTCGGAGGTGACCGTCACTTCCAGGGATTCACCCAGTTGCGGCGCATCAACGCTGCCGTAGGCCAGGTGGATTCGGTAATGGATCGTCATCCCCGGATTGACCGCATAATCGGCCCAGCGAAATTTCTGCAACGGCGCGATATCGCTGGGGGTGGCGTGGAACTGGGGAAATGTGTGCACCTTGCCGGGGAAGGTCAGGCTGTTGAACAGGAACAACCAAGGCTTGCTGCCTTGCTGTTTTTCGATGGCGAAACCCAATAAGCCTTTGCGGCGGGGTTCGGCCAGGTCCATGGCCAACAGCACGCCATTGGTGCCGGCGTAGGCTTTGACGCGGAAATCATCCTGATGGTTGACAGCTAGAACGCGCATGACTCACTCCTGTGAAGATCAAAAGATCGCAGCCTTCGGCAGCTCCTACGGTCGTACGTCGTTCATTCATCGATATGCCGATACTCGGCCTGCAACTCGGTAGCCAATACTCTAGACCGCCCAAGCCGAATCGGCCCCCGTTCGATGTCGATCAACAGCCCCGGACAATCGAGCGCCGGCAACATCGACCAATCCTTCAATCGGCCATCGGTCACCAGCAACAAGCGCTGCTGTTCCGCCGGAAAACGCTTCTGCCTGACCGCCAGCCAGCGCCCCGCCTCACCCAGCGCCGCCAGCAACGGCGTACCACCGCCCGCGCCCAGGCCATCAAGCCAGTTGCGCAAACCGGCGGAGGCTTTCAACCCTTGCACCTGCCACTTCGGCACATGACCACTGGCCGTGAGCAACGCCAGGCGTGCACGCTGGCGATAGGCATCGTCGAACAGTTGCGCCAGCAAGCCCTTGGCATCGCTCAACGCCTGATGGCGACGAGTCGAAGCCGAGGCGTCGACGATCACCAGCCACAGTTCATGGGGCGAACGAGTGCGCAGGTGAAACAAGACGTCGTCGCGCTGACGCGGGCGGCCGTTCAGCAATGTGCCGGGCCAATTGATCGAGCCGCTACGCGCCGCGTGACGTTTAGCCTGTTTGCCGTTATCCAGCCGTCCGGCGCGGGGTCTGGCATTCGCCCCCGCGTCAGATCGAGGGCGAATGCCTAGGGCTTTTTTGGCCAGCTCGGCACGTCACGTCGTGCGCCGACCGGTAGCGCCTGAGCGGGCATTTCACCCCATTGGCCCTGGCCTTCGCTCGGGTTGGCATTTTGCGTAGAGGGCGGCTGACTGTGTTGCGGCGCCGGTGGCGATGGCTCGCGGCGGCGATGGCGCAAGGCAAATTCGGCAACGGCGTCGATATCTTCCTCGGCGATTGCGCTCGCCCCACGCCACGCTGCATGGGCACGCGCCGCGCGCAACCAGACCAGGTCGGCCCGCAAGCCATCGACACCGGCGGCAAAGCAGCGCTCGGTAATCTGCGCCAGCGCATGATCGTCGAGCGGGATGCTTGCCAGTCCGCTGCGCGCTTTCTGGCAACGCTCTCGCAGTGACTGCTGTTGGCTTTCCCATTCGGCGCAGAAGCTGTGGGGATCGCTGTCGAAATCCAGCCGTCGCCGGATGATCTGGCCGCGCTCGGTCGGTGCTGTGTGACCGCTGAGGGCGACGTTCAGGCCAAAACGGTCGAGCAGTTGCGGACGCAGCTCACCCTCTTCCGGGTTCATGGTGCCGATCAGCACGAACTTCGCCGAATGCCGATGGGAAATGCCGTCGCGCTCGATCAGGTTGGTGCCGCTGGCGGCCACATCCAGCAGCAGGTCCACCAAGTGATCGGGCAATAAATTGACCTCATCGACGTAGAGCACGCCGCCGTCGGCCTTGGCCAGCACACCGGGGGAAAACTGTGCGCGACCCTCGCTCAGGGCGGCGTCCAGGTCGAGGGTGCCGACCAGACGTTCTTCGGTGGCGCCGAGCGGCAAGGTGACGAATTGGCCGCTGGCGAGCAAGTCCGCCAGGCCACGGGCCAACGTTGACTTGGCCATGCCGCGAGGGCCTTCGATGAGTACACCGCCGATTTTCGGGTCGATGGCGGTCAGGTACAGGGCGAGTTTCAGATCGTCGGCACCGACCACGGCGGAGAGAGGGAAATGGGGGGTGTCGGTCATCTTAAATACTCGGTCATGGTCGGTAGTTGCATCAGTGCAATTCACAGGCAAACCTCATACCTGTGGGAGCGGGCTTGCTCGCGAAGGCGGTGGGACATTCAATACTGATGTTGACTGACACGCCGCC